>JAUCPW010000072.1 GCA_030373045.1 Candidatus Fermentibacter sp. | reverse complement strand
GGACAGGACCGGCCGGGTACCAGGCGGGCTATCACGATATCCAGCCCGGAGAGCTTTCCCCGGGCGTCTATCTGGCGGTCGGGAGGTCGGACGGGATACGGAGCACGGTTCGCTTCACCGTGCTGGAATAGGATATGATGAGGGCCGGGCGTACTCCCGGCCCTCGTGTTTCGAGACCGAAAGCGGTCTTATCCGAAGCGGTCTGGTTCGGGGCTAGGCCGCCGGACGCCTCCTGAAGAGGCAGACCGCCGGTACGAGCAGCGACACGATCATCCCCACCGAGGCCGCCTGCGGCGCCTTCGGTATGCCCCACACGAAGAACAGCGTCATGCATGTCGCGAGGCCCAGGACGGAGGAGGCGATCGCCTCGGGCTTCCCTATCCTCCTGCCGAGGATGCCCCAAAGGAACGGGCCGAGGAACACCGACGCTATCGCTCCCCACGAGACCGACAGGATCGTCACGATGATGGCGGGCTGCCTCAGAGCCAGCACCATCGACAGGATGATGAAGAAGGCGCTCGAGATCCTGCTCAGGGCCGTGAGACGGCGGTCGGAGGCATTCCTGTTCACGAATCCGTGATAGAAGTCCTTGGTGACGCTCGAGCTGGAGATCAGCACGAGCGAAGCCAGCGTGGACATCGAGGCGGCGAGTATCAGCAGCAGCAGGAACACGATGAACCCGGAAGGAACCACTCGCACCAGCATCTCGGGCATCAGCGAGTCGAACAGGGGGGCGCCCTCCGGCGTGAACGCATGCGGCGCCGAGACCGGATCGAGGAAGACCCTGGTGAGGGAGCCGGTGAAGTACGCGGTGCCGGCTATCAGCAGTGCGAACACGGTCGAGGCGATGGTGCCCACCTTGATGGTGGCCCTGTCCTTCACGGCGTAGAACTTGATGAGGAGCTGGGGCATGGCGAATGGCGCGACACTGGTGAGGAAGACCAGGGAGAAGAGCGGCACCGCTCCCGGAGGCCCGACGGGCGAAGCCAGGGCGGGGTCGATCCCGCGCAGGTCCTGAACGATCCTGTCGAGCCCTCCGCCGTAGGAGACCGAGAACCAGACCAGCACGATCACACCCACGGTCATGATCAGACCGAAGATCACGTCCATCATGGCCATCGACCTGTAGCCGCCCATCACCATGTAGACCGCGGTGAACACGCCCATGAAGAGCAGGACGTAGATGTAGGGCAGGTGGAAGGCCACCTCGAAGAGGTAGCTCAGGCCCATGAACACGGCCGCGGTGTAGGGGATCATGAATACGAAGATCGCGAGGGCGGTGTAGCCCTTGAAGAACGGGCTGCCGTACCTGGCCTCCAGGTACTCCGGCATCGTCCTGACTCCCAGGGCGGTGGTGGTCTCCTTGATGCGGTTCCCGAGAATGAGCCAGACGAGCAGCGTGCCGATCAGGGTGTTGCCGACGGCCACCCAGAGGGCCGAGAGGCCGAAGCCCCACCCGATCTTGCCCGCGAAGCCGATGAAGAGGACTGCAGAGAAGTATGCCGTGCCGTATGACAATGCGGTCATCCAGGGGCCGACCCTGCCCCCGCCCAGGAGGAAGTCGTCGAACGACCTGGTCTTCCTCATGCCCATTACGCCGATGACGACGATCACGGCGGTATAGAGCCCTATCGCGATGTAGTTGATCAGCATCGACGCCCCTCCGGTTGAACGCACCGAGCCACTGGACACGGAATCGGAATATAGACCCGCACCGGTTCGGGACAATCGCGGCCGGGAGAACCGGGATCCGCCGCAGTCCCGGCCTGTCACCCCGAAACGAGGTTCTTGGGATCCCCTTCGATCACGCCGTCGAGCCTCTTCATGCTCCTGACGGCCGCCGGCAGCCCGCCCGCGAGGTTGAACACCGTCTTGAGACCGCCGCGAAGGAGTATGCTCGCCCCGAGGATCGAACGGCGGCCCGAGCCGCACATCACGAGCGTCGGCGTGGTCGGGACGAGTTCGCGCGACCTCGTCCTGAGGTCGGCCACGGGGATGTTGACCGCCTCCTTCAGGTGGAAGGCCGCATACTCCGCGGGAGATCGGACATCCACCAGCTTCCAGCCGTCGCCACCGTCGAGAATGGCGCCGAGCTCGCCGGGGGAGACCTGGTAGACCCTGCTGACAGGCTTGCCCGAGCGGGCCCAGGCGAACATCCCGCCGGCCAGGGTGCCGGCCACGGTGTCGAGACCGACTCTCCTGAGGCAGGCGAGTGCCTCCCCGGCCCGACCAGGCTGGGCCACGACGAGGATGCTCCTCGGATGAGGCACCACCCATCCGGCCATCGTCGAGAAGTTGCCGTCGAGGTCTATCGACAGGGAGCCCGGGACATGCATGCCCCCGAAGGCATCGTAGCTCCTCGTGTCGACCACGATGGCCCCGGCCTCGATCCTCGAGGCGAAGTCGTCGGAACCAAGCGGCGGGGCCGGAGGGAGGTCCGACAGCAGGGCCGGACCTGCGGCGTTCACCGGTCCGCACCTGAGGAAATGGTCGGGGACGGGCTGGCCGGCCTTCGCGAGCTCCGCTGCGAAGCCGCCAGCATCCATCGAGAGGACGGGGTTCGACGCCTTCTCGTAGCCTATCGTCGTCACGGGCATGGTGCCGATCGACCTGCCGCAGAGGGAGCCCGCTCCGTGCGCCGGGAGCACGAGGCAGCCGTCGGGGAGCGCCATGAGCCTGCGGATGCTTTCGTAGAGCTTCGCGGTCAGTTCGGATGCCCTGTCGGGGAACATGTCGGGACGCCCCGTGTCGCCTGCGAAGATGGTGTCGCCGGTGAAGACCGCCGAGGGTTCCCCACCCCTGGACAGGTCGGTGACGACGTAGGAGACATGCTCGGGCGTGTGGCCGGGGGTGTCGAGCACGGAGATCCTGAGCCTGTCGATCTGAACGGTGTCGCCTTCGGCGACCGGGGCGTGGTCGAATCCGCAGCGGGCGGCGGCCGGAGCCACGATCTTCGCCCCTGTCGCCGCGGCCAGGTCCGTGTGGCCCGAGATGAAGTCGGCGTGCAGATGCGTTTCGAGGATGTGAGTGATGCGCAGGCCCAGCCTGGAGGCTGCCTCGGTGTAGATGCCGACGTCACGCGAAGGATCCACGACGGCGCAGCTCCTGTCACCACCCAGGAGATAGGAGCGATGGGCGATGCCTTCGACGAAGAACCATGAAAGATGCACAGCGTCCCTCCCATCAGCCCATCGGCGCCCCGGACCACAGGCCCCGGCCGGGAGAGAACCTCCCGGGTCGATCGTGGAATATGACGAATGATGGAATGACGAGGGATGCGGCACGGCATGAGGATGGGCGGACCGTGCGGCGCCCCGGACCCATTCTCCTGCTCTCCTCCCGGGATGTCCCGTGTTGCTGGAGGCCGGAGTGCGGGCTATCTTCAACCATCCGGGATGGATCAGCGGCAGTGACTCATGGCTTGCTCCCGGGGAAAGGATGCATCATGAAGGCCTTGCTTGTGATCCTCTTTGCTGCGGGGCTCGCTTCCGCCCAGTTCGACTTCGAGTACAACACCGGCGGGACGATCGGCCTGCTGCCTACATCCGTCGGCTCGAACACCGGATGGGCGGAGTACTTCATCGTTCCGGTCCAGAACACGACCGGTCAGGATCTCGCCATACAGGAACTGAGGTTCCCCTGCTGCGGCCCTGCCACCTCGAACTACGGCTGGGTCGTCTGGACCGGCCTGTCCGGTCTGGTCCCACCCTCGGGCGATCCCACGTCGGCCGAGTACTACGGTCCCTTCACCCCTGCGATACCCTCGGGCAGTTCGGCCGGTGACATCACCGAGTACACGGTCGTCGACGTATCGGCTTCCGATATCGTGATCCCGGCGGGAGGCTTCTGGTGCTTCGGCTATGACAACACCATGCTGGGCGGCCAGACATCGTTCAACGGAGTGGTCACGTACGGGTGGTACGGCGGAGTCTGGGACTCTGACGAACCCTGGGGCAGGACGGACCTTCTCGAGTTCGCTGCCAACTACGCATCGGCGCTGAATTCGGCCACCTGGGCGGAGATAAAGACCCAGTTCTGATCCTTCCGCAGAAGAATGCGCCGCAGGGATCGAACGGATCCCTGCGGCGCAGCCCCTTCATGGATGACAGGTCCTGACGGGCGTCAGATCTCCCTGTCCGCCATCGTCAGGACGTGCGAATAACCGTCGGTGCCGCCACCCAGTTCGATGTCTGTCAGTACGTAGGCCTCGCCGTACTCGTCCTCGAGTCTGACGTTCCAGTTTCCGGGCATCACCCAGATCGTCAGTTCCTCGCCCGGCACGAGCACGGTGGTGCGAAGCATGTCCTCGCCCCATCCCGAAGTGGTCAGCGATGCATAGGCGAAGTAGACCGTGATCGAGCCGAGACCGTTCTCGATGGTGATCGGGAGGGTTCCGTCGCCCGAGTGGACATGGCCCATGTTGAAGTCCTCGAGCTTGACCAGCAGGTCGTGCCCGTTCTCGTCCAGCGGCAGGCCCGGATAGTCGTACGAGTCGTCGTCCTCGTCGACGACGATGACGTTGTACGTCCCGCGGGCCATCTCGAAAGTCACGACCTCGCCGGGCTGTATCCTGCCCTCCAGGAGGTTCTGGCCCCTCTTCAGCGACGAGTCGGGGAATACGTATACCGCGCATATGTCATAGGAGCCCAGGTCGTTGGTGACGCGGAGCTCGGATCTGCCGCCGCAGGCTGCCGCGAGAACAACAAGGGCGATCGGAACCAGCCGGAATCTGCTCACCGAAGCCTCCTTCCTGCAGGAATCCCGAAGATATCCGCTCGGAAGGGGCGGCAGCCAGCCCGGGAACCGTTCATGCGTGTCCGGAGTAGTTTTCTTGTGAAGGTGGCTCCGGGGAATTATCATACCGGCACCGTCGGCACTAATCATCCCGTATAGACAGGAGTCGATGCATGCCCAGACTGATGTTGGCCCTGCTCGCCGCTTCCGCCGTCGCATCGGCGGACGGCCTCTATGTCATGGAAACCGGAACGGGAGACCTGTACGCCCAGGAGTGGACCTCGGACTTCGACTTCTATTACGTTGCCGACGGCTGGGCGCTATGCTCGGGCGCCCCGGAAGGCGCTGCTGACCTCAGATTCGCGACCCTGCTCGATCCATCCTTCCGCGATCCCCGTGACTACGCGGTCGTCCATGCCGCTTCGCCACAGGGTGCCGTCTCCGCCGTCGGCGTCGGGACTCCGCTCTACCAGAACGGCGATGTGACGGTCGTGGAACTCTCCACATCCCCCGCATCCCTTCCCGCCCTGCCCGGGATAAGGCTCGTGCAGCCCCTTCGTGAAACGGTGCTCCGGGCGCCCGTGGAGCTGTACATGCCCACCCGCGACGGGGGGATGGACGACTTCGTGGCCGACATCGTGTCGATCGTCGACGAGACGAGCTTCCAGACCACCATCCAGGACATGCAGGACTACCTCACCCGGTATTCCAGCACCGACAGCTACGACACCGCCGCCCTGTACGTCCAGGACAGGCTCGACGACTACGGGATCCCGGCCGAGCTGCAGTACTTCGACATGGGCTCTTACGACTGCGAGAACGTGATCGGAGAGATCCAGGGCATCGAGGATTCGACCAAGATAGTGATCATCTGCGGGCATCTCGACTCGACCTCGCCGCAGTCGACCACGAACGCGCCGGGGGCCGACGACAACGCCAGCGGTTCGGCCGCGGTGGTCGAGGCGGCCAGGGCGATGTCCGGCTTCTATTTCGCCAACACCGTCAGGTTCGTCTGCTTCGGCGGCGAGGAGCAGGGGCTCTACGGCAGCGCCTACTACGCCGGCCAGTGCGCCGCTGCGGGCGAGGACATCATCGCGGTCTTCAACATGGACATGATCCTGTACGGGCCCACGGGCGACGCCTCGATGTGGGTGCCGTACAACACCTCGTCCACCGGCCTGGCGCTTGCCTTCGACGCCATCTGCGACACGTACGTGCCCGCCCTCGACGTCATCACCGAGTACAGCCCAGGCACGACCTACAGCGACCATTCGTCGTTCTGGGACCAGGGTTATCCCGCGATCCTCGGCATCGAGAACGCGTTCGACGCCAACCCCTACTACCACCAGACCAACGACGTCCTGGCCAACTACATGTCATACTTCCCGTTCGGAACGGATTGCGCCAGGGGAGCCATCGCCGCCGCGGCCTACTTCGCCGAGCCCCTGGGTGGCTACGGCATCGAGGATGGTGGCTCGGGCTCCGTGCCCGGTTCGTTCGTCATCACCGGCGTAGGCCCCAACCCCTCGACCGGTCTGATCACCTTCGGAGTGTCGGGCAGCCTCGCCGGGCCGTCCTACTCCGTGTACGACATCTCGGGCAGGGTGGCTCTCCGCGGCGACCTCGCGGGCGAGGGCACGTCGTTCTCCATCGACGTCTCGGCTCTGCCCGCCGGAGTCTTCGTCCTGGAGGCCTCGTCCGGCGGATCGTCCGACACGGCCCTGTTCACTGTCCTGAGGTAGGATCCGGCGGGGGGGGGGGGGGGGGGGGGGGGGGGGGGGGGGGGGGGGGGGGGGGGGGGGGGGGGGGGGGGGGGGGGGGGGG
>JAUCPW010000071.1 GCA_030373045.1 Candidatus Fermentibacter sp. | reverse complement strand
CCCCCCCCCCCCCCCCCCCTCCCTCTTCTCCAGAACACTTTTATCTCATCAATTCCGCGCAGCGGAATTGATACGTAGCCCGTCAGCATGATTCGCGAAGCGAATCTGCGAGAGGGCGTGCCCGGATTCACGAGGGTGAATCCGGACTCCCATCTGAGGAAGCACGCTCCGGGTCCTCTCATCCGCGCAGCGGAATCGATGCGGCCCGGATTCACGAGGGTGAATCCGGACTCCCATCTGAGGAAGCACGCTCCGGGTCCTCTCATCCGCGCAGCGGAATCGATACGCAGCCCGTCAGCATGATTCGCGAAGCGAATCTAGAGAGGGCGTGCCCGGTGTCAGCCTCCAGCGGGTTACGAGCCCTGCCGGACGGCGTAGATGGCGGGAAGGGAGACCAGGGTGGTGGCGAACTTCATCAGGATGTTGGCCAGGATCACGGCGGCGAGAGTCGCACCGGGCAGCACCCCGGCGAAGGCCGCCACGCAGAAGATCGCGCTGTCCACGGGGATGGCCGCCGAGTTGCTCGCCAGGACCCTCATCCACTGCCGACCCTCTCCGAACCTCTTCACCCAGAATGAGTAGACTTCGGTGTCGAGCAGCTCCGAGAGCACTTCGGCCATGATCGAGGCCGCCACGATGCGCCAGACCGGCGAGAGCACGAGGCCGAAACCCTCCTGGGGGCCGACTGTGGGATCGGGCCGCATGACGGATACCAGCCAGAAGAGCCCGGCCATGAAGACGTTGACGGCCGCCGCCGTGAAGATGAGCGCCCTGGCCGCCGCCTTCCCGGCCGTCTTGTGCACCAGGTCCCTCAGTGTGAAGGTCAGTGGATAGACCAGCGTCCCGGCATCCATCGAGAGCCCGGCGAGCGTCACGATCCTGAGGCTCGCGATATCCGAGAGCATCTGTGCGGCCAGATAGCACGCGGAGACGACTGCGATCGTCGAAGGCGAAGGCGTCCTGCGGGCGTCCTGCCCCTGGCCGGTGGATGCCGTGGGAGGGATCGTCACGGGATGATGTTCACGAGCCTTCCGGGCACGACCAGCACCCGCCCGGGCTCCCGGCCGCCGAGGAGCTCGCGTATGCGTTCGTTCGCGAGCGCAGCCGCCCTGACCTCCTCCTCGGGGGCATCCGCGGGCACCGTGATCCGGGCCCTCACCTTCCCGGCCACCTGCACGGCCAGTTCGACGCTCCGCCTGACCAGGTCGGCCTCCACCCACGAGGGCCACTGCGACGTGTGGATCGATCCGCCCTCGGGGACGAAGCCGCATCTCCTGCCCAGCTCCTCGGAGATGAACGGGGTCATGGGCGCGAGCATGACGAGCAGGTCGCGCAGCGCCTCGCGCCACACCTGGAGGCATGTGCCCGCCTCCTCGCGGTTCGCGGCCAGGAAGTTGACGAATTCCATCATGGCGGCAACGCCGGTGTTGAACTGGAAGGTGTCGACGTCCTGCGTCACCTTCTTCACCGTGCGGGCCAGGTGGTACCTGAGCTCCCGCTCGAAGTCGGCGTCGCGCGGCAGCAGGGGGGCCGCCTGGGTTTCCATGACGATGCTCCACACCCGCTTGAGGAACCTGTAGGTGCCGGCGATGCCCTCCTCGCTCCACTCCAGCTCGGCCTCGAAGGGCCCCATGAAGAGGATGTAGAGCCTGAGGGCGTCGACCCCGTACTTCTTCACCATCTCGTCGGGTGTGACGACGTTGCCCCTCGACTTGGACATCTTCTGGTGGTCGGCGCCGAGCAGCATGCCCTGGTTGAGCAGGACCTCGAACGGCTCGGTGAAGTCCACCATGCCCGCGTCGTACATAACCTTGGTCCAGAACCGCGCGTAGAGCAGGTGCATCACCGCGTGCTCGGCGCCACCCACGTAGAGGTCCACGGGGAGCCAGTACTTCACGGCCTCCGGATCGAACGCGGCCTGGGCGTGCCTCGGGGAGGCGAAGCGCAGGAAGTACCAGGACGAGCAGGCGAAGCCGGCCATCGTGTTCGTGTCGCGCATGGCCTCGCCGCCGCATTCCGGACATGTCGTGCGGACCCAGGAGTCGACCCTGGCGAGGGGCGAGCGTCCGGTCTCGTCGGGCTCGTAACTCTCCATGTCCGGGAGGGTGACGGGCAGGTCGCGGTCGGGGACGATGCCGCAGGCCGGGCAGTGGATCATCGGTACGGGGGCGCCCCAGTACCTCTGCCGGCTCACCAGCCAGTCGCGGATCCTGTAGCGCATCGCCTTGCGGCCAAAGCCCCGCCCGGAGGCGTACGAGGCCATCGCGTCGCGGGCATCGGCGGAGTCCATGCCGGTGAACGGGCCGCTTTCCATGAGCTGGCCGTCGGCAACCGTCGCGGCCTCCTCGACCCCCCTGGGAACCCCTCCCGGGGCTATGACCTCCCGGATGGGGACGCCGAACTTCCTCGCGAAGGCGTGATCCCTCTCGTCATGGGCAGGCACGGCCATTATGGCGGCCGTCCCGTACCCTGACAGGACGTAGTCGGAGACCCAGACCGGGATCCGCTCTCCGCTGTAGGGGTTCTGCGCGTATGCGCCCGTGAAGACTCCCGTCTTCTCCCTGTCGGCCGCAAGCGTCCTCTCCCTGTCGGTCCTCGAGCGGGCCAGCTCGGCATAGTCGAGCACCGACCTGAGCCGGTCGGGGGTGCAGAAGCGCCCCAGATCCGGATGCTCGGGGGCGATCACGCAGAACGTCGCGCCGTAGATCGTGTCCAGCCGCGTCGTGTAGACGGGCAGAACGGAGGTTCCTCCGCCGGGGAGCTCGACGGTGAAGCCGACCTCGGCCCCTTCCGAGCGGCCTATCCAGTTCCGCTGCATTGCCTTGATGCCCTCGGGCCAGGCCAGGTCGTCGAGGTCCGCAAGGAGCCTGTCGGCATATGCGGTGATCCTGAAGAACCACTGGCGCAGGCGCTTGCGCGTCACTTCGCCGCTGCATCGCCAGCATACGCCGCCGGCGGCCTCCTCGTTGGAGAGGACGATCCTGCACGACGGGCACCACATCTGCTCGCTCTCGTCCATGTATGCCAGGCCGCGGTCGTAGAGCAGCAGGAAGAAGGCCTGGGTCCACCTGTAGTACTCCGGGGAGCTGGAGTTGATCTCGCGATCCCAGTCGTAGCTGCACTCGACCAGCTTCATCTGCCTGCGGTACGTGTCCGTGTTGGCGGCGGTGACGACGCTGGGATGGACACCCGTCTTGATGGCGTATTCCTCGGCTGGCTGGCCGAAGGCGTCCCACCCCATGGGATGCAGCACGTTGAAGCCGGACATCCTCTTCTTCCGGCTGATCACGTCGGTCGGTATGTAGTTCCTGCAATGCCCGACCGAGAGCCCCGATCCCGAAGGGTACGGGAAGAAGTCGAGGCAGTAGAAGGGTTCGGCCCCGGGTCTGGTGCCGGTGCGGTAGAGCCCGGCCTTCTCCCAGGTGCCCCGCCATCTCTCTTCGATCGAGCCGAAATCGTAGCCGTCCAACTCAGCATCCTCCATGTCGCGCTCCGGTTGCCCGGAAACGGCGGTATCAGGCGTCCGGCTCCCAGGACTCCTCGTCCTGGGCAGCCGGAGTCACGATTCGTATTCCGTTGGCATCCGCCTGGAATATGCATCCCGCGAGCCCGGCCGCGATCGAGACCATGGCGAGTTCGGCCGAGGCGGACATGGTTCCGCCAGCCGCGAGTTCCACGGCCTCCTCCTGCGGGATGACCGGTACGATGGGCCTGTCCCACAGGATCTCGAAGACGGCCAGCCCCCCGGGGCCGTGATGTATGTAGGAACCATCGGCCTTTCCACCCTGCATCATCCCGACGCGTATTGCAGGGGCAGAACCTGGTCCGCCCGCCGACATCGAAGCCTCTATCAGGTCCGAGATCAGCTCGGCGTCGACCCTCACCACGGGCGGCCCGCTGCCCATGTCCAGGTCCGGAGGCCTCCGGCCCTTGCCTATGCACTTCTGGACCACCAGGCCGATCACCTCGGATGCGGGCACCCTGACGGGGTTCGCCAGCAGAGCCCTCCCGAGGAACCCGAGATGGGCCGAGACGCGTGCGAGGGACGACATGTCCAGCAGGAGCGACATGAGGGCGGGGCGGACCGGGTTCTCCCGCCCCAGCACGTGGGACAGCGCGGAAAGCCTGCCCCTGGCCTCCCTCAGCCTCGCCGGCAGCCAGACCGAGAGATCGCGCACGGCCTTCAGCCATATCGTGGAACCCGGGTGCATGGCCTCGGGGTCGGAATGCCAGACGAACCTCAGACTGCCGGCATGGTACGGGCTCACCCGGATCGCGGGGGCGGTGCCGGCGCCGGCGCCCATGCTCACGACGCCCAGCAGAGAGGCGGATCGCATCGCATCCAGCGCCGCCTCCGTCGGGATACCCAGAAGCCTCGCGACATGCGTCCCTCCCTCCACCCACACGCCGTTCACGAGACCTGGGGAGGTGACCATCCCGCCCTCGTCGGAGAACAGCACGGTGGTCGTCTCGGGAGGTGCGCCGCAGTCCAGGAGCCCTCTTCCCAGAGAGCAGGCCAGGGAGCCCGACAGGGCACCGGAGGCTATGGATCCTATCATTTCCAGGCTGCGCCTGGAGGCATCCCCGGTCAGATCCAGCCTGGCGGGACCGGAAGGGAGCCCGTCGGCGGAAGGGACCGGGATGGAGACGGTCCTGTCCTCCCGGGCCCTGCCTGCACGGGCTTCCATCACGCCCTCGTGCATCGGCAGCACCGCAGTGGCTCCGGACGCGCCGGTCACCGCAGCGGCGAAGTCGGCAAGAGCAGAGGCGAACTGCCTGGGGCTGGCGGCATAGGAGAGCCTGGACACGGCTCCGGCCAGCAGCATCGCATCCTCGTGCCTCCTGCCCTCGAGGCGCTCCTCCTGCTGTCCTCCGAGCCTGACCCCGGAGAGGATGCTCACGCTCTCGGTCGAGTCCTTCTCGGCGAGTTCGGATCTGCAGATGCGCCAGGAGCACTCGGTCACGGTCCCGTCGGAGTGGCGCACGGCCCAGGTGACGGGCGGGGAGTATGGGGCGGAAGCAAGCTTCCTGGCCTCGGCTATCCCCCCCATGGGGCCGAAGAGCAACTCGATCACGGCCCCCGGCCTCTTCCTGGCGGATTCCGCGTCGAGGCCGGTGATGTCCGACATCTCCCTGTTCCACATCAGGACCCGCCAGTCCTCTCCGAAGACGGCCGCCGGGATGCCGATGCCCCCGAGGAGGTCGGACGAGAACCTCTTCTCCTTCTCCAGGAGGGTCTCGATCTGCGCGTTGCGGGCCGCACGCACCGCGGCCTCCAGAGATGAGCCGATCAGGAAGGCCGGGATCGAGGCCTCCGCCAGGAAGGCATGCGCGGCCTCCTGGGAGTCGAAGAGGAGGACCAGGAAGCCCCTCTCGAGCTGCCCCGACCCGATCGGGATCACATCGAGGCACAGGTCGGCCTCGACTCCCTGCCTGAGCTCGTCCACTCTGAGGCAGAGCCCCTGGCTCCCGCTCCAGGCCGACCTGGGGATCCTCAGTTCGAGGAAGTCGTCGGGGAGCACGAAGGGCCAGTCGCCGTAGGAAGCGGCCAGGCGCCCGGCGCCGTGCCTGTCCGGCTTGAACAGCGCGGCGGCAAGGGCGCCCGCGATCTCGACCATCGAGGACACCACGAGATCCGGCATCGCCGACGGTTCGGCATGCCCCAGCCCGTCGACCAGCTCGAGCATCCTGCCGGTCTTCCCGGCGTTCCTCTCGACGATCTCAGCTAGCGCGAACCTGTCCGTGATATCCTCGAAGATGCCGACTATGTAGAGATTCTCGTCGTCCTCGGACCGGACGGGGCGGAAGGTCTGCGATACGACCTTCCTCTCCCCGCCGGGCATGCAGAAGACGACGGAGGAGGACGGGACCTCGAGCTCCCCCGACTGGATCCTCCTCACCGCCTGGTCCAGAGAGGCGAAGCTCTCGGGGGGCAGGACCTCGTACACGGGCATCCCGGGGAGGCCCTCCCTCACCCCGAAGATCCGTCCGAACGCCCGGTTCGAGACGAGGATGCGGAGGTCGGAGCCGAGCATCACCAGGCCCGAGGAGATGCTCTGGAAATATGTCTGGTTCATCCTCCTGGCCGACCTGAGGCGGCGCTCGGCCTCGAAGCCGTCGGAAGTGTCCAGGAAGACGCCTATCATCCCCGGGCCCCCGGGAGAGAACACTGCCTCGACCCTCCTCTGTACGCCGGGTCTTAGTTCCGCCCTGATGATGCGGCCGTCGGCCACGGCATTCATCACACCGTTCCACGCGAAGAGGAGGGGCGCAGGTACCAGGGAGTCGATGGGTCTGCCGAGAGCTGCCTCGGACTTGACCGGGACGATGGAGGTCATGGCGTTGTTCCAGAGCCTGATGATGCCCGAGGCGTCCACCCCGACCACCCCGGTGCCGATGTCATCGAGGATGGAGCCGCCCCTGGTGCGGGCCTCCACGGGTTCGAACACCGTGACCACCGTCCCGCCGGGCGAAGGATCCAGGGTGAACAGCAGGCTCCCGAGGCCGGCCAGGGTCGGTGTCTCGGGGATAGCGGACATGAGTGCGGCCGAGAGCCCCGGAGGTAGAAGGCGCACGGGATCGGGGCTCTCCACGAGGGCCCTGGCCTGGATCCCGAGCAGCCTCTCGCAGTCGCCCGCGGCCTGGGAGATGCCGGTCGCCGGGCTCCAGACGAACCTCGCCCAGGACCTGGTCGCGGTTTCCGAGAACCGGTCACCGTTCACGGCCGCGCCCTGCCCCCCGCCCCGATGGCTCGAGCCCCGGGCCGCAGTCCCCCGGGTTGCACCGGGGCGCGCCCGCTGCGATCTTCGAGAAGGCATGAAAGCCCGGGAGGTTCACGGAGTTGGAACGCACGCTCGTAATCCTCAAGCCGAACGCCCTCCTCCGGGGGCTGGCGGGCGAGATCATCTCGCGCTTCGAACGGAGGGGATTCGTCATCTCGTCCATGAGGACCGCAGTGGTGAGCGGGCCGGATGCGCGCGCCCTCTATGCCGAACACGAAGGCAAGCCATTCTTCGAGAACCTGGTCTCCTTCATCACGAGCGGGCCGTCCGTCCTGATGGTGCTCGCGGCCGATGACGCCGTGGCGCTTGCCAGGATGATGGTCGGCGACAAGGACCCTTCATGTGCGCTGCCCGGAACGATCCGCGGCGACTACTCCACCACGACCCGGCAGAACATCATCCATGCATCCGATTCGGCCGCCAGCGCCTCGAGGGAGATCGCGCTGTTCTTCGGCGAAGATGCCGGGAACGGCTGATCCCCTGAAACCCGGCCCGACTCAGAGGGTCCAGTCGAGCCCCAGCCCGAAATAGCCGATCCGGTCCTCGACCTCGTCGAATCCCTCGAACCCGAATGCCGTCTCGTCCCTCTTCGAGTTGAGGAATGCGAAGCTGCCGTTCAGGACAGCCTTCCCGAGCGAAATGGACACGCCGAGGCTGAGCCCGAGATTGCTAGAGCCCGATCCCGAACCCCTGTCCGCGAAGGACAGGCCGGCGCCGAAGATGAACCCGGGATTGGGGGTGAACCTGGTGGACACGCGCCCGATGACGGTCGACGAATCGCCGGGGGACCGTACCTCGCCCTCCAGACCCACCGAGAAGCCTTCCGCGGTTCCGCCCGAGTGGAAGATGGCGCCGGCGGCCACGCGCGACGGGTAATCGTCTGAACCGGAAATCCAGGCTACCGAGAACGAGTTGAGGCCCAGCGGGAGGGTGGCGCCGGCATGGATGCAGAGGGCGTTCTCGTCGACGCTCCAGGATTCGGTAGAATCCTCCTCTCCCACCCTGTCGATGAACTCGTACTCGAGATCGGCGGACCCGAACCTGGGGCCGGCGGAAAGGCCCAGGGTGAGCCATCTCGCGACCCGGAAGGAACCCCCGGCCACGGCCTCCCAGAGCCCTCCGGAGGAGTTGAAGCGCTCCTCGCCGGTGATGAATCCGGGCATCAGTGGATCTTCGGCAAGGTAGTGGAGCCCGTCGTAGCTGTAGTCGGTGACTCTTGCCATCCCCGCGCCGAAGGTGAGGGACCTGCCGGCGGGTATCCTGGCCGCTATCGAGGTCGGGCCCAGCCCTATGTAGCTCCGCGAGTGGCGCCCGAGGCTGTCCTCGATGTTCTCGGTGGCTATCCCGGGGCCGACGTTGAATTCGATCCCCGGGGCGGACACCCGGCCCAGGTTGGCCGGATTGAGCAGCACGGACGTCGGATCGCCGTACCCGATCGCCATCGCGCCCCCCATGAGGAGGCTCCGGGCGCTGATGCCTGGGATGACGGTTCCCTGGTCGAGGGCGTCCTCGTAGCCGAAGGCGGAGACGGCATGGACGGACAGTGCGAGCACCAGTGCCAGAAGACCCCGCGCCTTCATACGGAAACCTCCATCCGCCCGCGGGCGGCCATGGCCCGGGGGGGGGGGGGGGGGCGGGGGGGGGGGGGGCGGCCCCCGCCCCCCCCTGCCAGTGTCAGCTCCTGATACCCTTCACGAAGTCATGGCCCGCCCTGACCGCCTTCTCGTTCAGCCTCACGATGGCTTCGCCCGAGAAAAGCGACGGCATGAGCGCGACAATGTCCTCGATGGCATAGAGCCCCGTGGCCGCGGCGAAGGCGCCCACGGCGACCATGCTCTGCACCCTGGTGTTCCCCAGCTCGTCGGCGAGGCCGGTGATGGGCACCGCCAGCACACAGACGTCCCCGCGGGTCGGCTGGACCTCGATCAGCGTGCTGTTGTAGATCAGGATGCCGCCAGGCTTCACTATGCCCTCGAACTTCTCGAGGCTCGGCCTGTTCAGCGCGATGAGCACGTCAGGCTTCGTGGCCTCGGTGTCGCCGATGGTCGTGTCCTGGATCTTCACCGAGCAGTTGGCTGTTCCTCCGCGCATCTCGGGCCCGTAGGACGGCAGCCAGGAGACGTTGTAGCCGTATTCGAGGCCGAGGTTGGCCAGCACCACGCCTGTCGACAGCACGCCCTGCCCGCCGAAGCCGGCGATGCGGACCGAGGGGTTCGACACCCCGGGGACCGCCCCGGGCCTCGCGAAAGCCTTGCCGGCTCCCTTCTCCGTGCCCATGGCCTTGCGCACGCTGTCGGGGTCCAGGGCCGGAACGGGCCTCTGCCTGGGTTCGACTTCGGCCCCCCTGTCCCTGAGGGTCCCGAGCGGGAAGACGTCGAGCATCCTCTCCTTGATCCAGTTCTGGCTCTCGACTGCGCCCATCTTCCAGTTGCTGGGGCACATGCTCAGCACTTCCACGAGCGAGAAGCCCTTCTTGTCCATGTTGTACTGGAGGGCCTTCCGGACGGCCGCCCTCGTCTTCCTGATGTTGGCGACGTCGTGCAGCGACGTCCTGGCGATGAAGACCGGTGCGTACAGCGCGTTCAGGAGCTCGGCGACCTTCATGGGATAGCCGTCGGTGGCGGGATTCCTGCCGAACGGGGTCGTCGTGGTCTTCATCCCCTCGAGCGTCGTGGGGGCCATCTGACCGCCGGTCATGCCGTAGATAGCGTTGTTCACGAAGAACACCGTGATGTTCTCGCCCCTGTTGGCGGCCTGGACGATGTGGTTACCGCCGATCGCCGCGAGGTCGCCGTCGCCCTGGTAGCTGATCACGACGCTGTCGGGATTGGCCCTGGAGACGGCTGTGGCCACGGCCGGCGCACGGCCGTGCGGCACCTGCAGGTTGCCGGTGTTGAAGTAGTAGTAGGCGAAGACGCTGCAGCCGACGGGGCTGATGAGGACCGTCCTCTCGGTGATCTCGAAGTCCTCGAGCGCCTCGGCTATCAGCTTGTGGAGTATCCCGTGCCCGCATCCCGGGCAGTAGTGCGTCCTGTCCTTCTCGGCTCCAGGCTTGTGCTCGTACACATCCATGAAGCCGCCGGGCTTGCGCAGAACGGCGCCTTTCATATCCCCACCCCGTACATCTCCGAGATCCTGCCGAGTATCTCGGTGGCAGATGGCACATTCCCGCCGACCCTGTAGTAGAAGTCGGACTTCAGCTTCCCGCCGAGGGCGAGATCCACGTCGTCGACCATCTGGCCGGTGGAGAGCTCGATCGTCAGGACCCTCCGCACCCCCCTGCCGGGGAGCCCGGCTATGGCGGCCTTCGGGAACGGGAAGAGGGTGATCGGCCTGAACAGGCCGATCCTGACGCCCTTCTCCCTCGCCTCGTCGACCACGGTCCTGAGGACCCTGCTGATGCAGCCGTACCCGATCACGGCGTACTCGGCGTCCTCCATGCGGTACTCCTCGAACCTCACCTCGTCGCGCTCGATGGTCCGGTACTTCTCGAGGAGATGGTTGTTCCAGGCCTCGAGTTCGTCGTGCGCGAGGTAGATGGAGTTGATGAGGTGCCTCGTGCCGGCGTCGCCCTTCACGGCCCAGGACGACTTGTCGGGCAGCGAGGAGACAGGCTCGGGGATCTCGACGGATTCCATCATCTGGCCGATGACGCCGTCCGTGAGGACGAAGGCGGGATTGCGGTACTTGTCCGCCAGCTCGAACGCCAGCATCGTGAGGTCGCACATCTCCTGGCAGGAGTTGGGGGCCAGCACGATCACCCTGTAGTTGCCGTGCCCGCCGCCCTTGACGACCTGGTTGTAGTCGGATTGCTCGGGTCCGATGTTGCCGAGGCCGGGGCCTCCCCTCATCACGTCGACCACGACGCACGGGAGGGCCGAGCCGGCGCAGTAGGAGAGCCCCTCCTGCTTGAGGCTGATCCCGGGGCCCGAGCTCGCGGTCATCACCCTCTTGCCGCAGCCTGCGGCGCCGTAGACCATGTTGATCGACGCAGTCTCGCACTCGGCCTGGAGGAAGGTCCTGCCGAGCCTGGGGAAGAGGTCTGCCGCGGCTTCGGCTATCTCGCTCGCGGGGGTGATGGGGTATCCGTAATAGGCCTCGCACCCGGCAAGGGCCGCGCCGTAGACGGCTGCATAGTTGCCCTTCATCAGCTTCCTGGCCATGTCACACCCCCTCCGGGACGTAGTCCTTGAGATAGACTGTGATGGCCCCGGGCTCCGGGCAGGAGTAGAAGCAGCTCCCGCACCCGATGCAGCCGGATCCCTTGTATCCCGACGGATGATACCCCTTCGAGTTCAGATGGGTCGACAGCTCGAGGACCTTCGCGGGGCATGCGTTCACGCACAGCCCGCAACCCTTGCACTCCTCCTGGTCGATCTCGCAGAAGGGGTACTTCTTCGGACCGTCCACGGCAACCTCCTTGACAGTCTTTGAGACCCTGCGTTTTCCGAATCCTGGTCGTAAAAAATGGGTCAGGGCCGCTTCCAAGTCAACAAGCCGGAGACCGGGATTGACCCTTACCTACCGTTAGGTATAATCGCCCGATCCTCGATGAGGAACGGGAGGAACGATGACGGAACGGAACGATGCCGTGGGGACCAAGGAAGGGATCCTGAAGGCGGCGATAAGGGTGCTGGGCGAGAAGGGCTACTCGGACCTGTCGATGAAGGACGTGGCCGAGGCCAGCGGCTTCACCAAGCCCACCATCTACTACTACTTCCGAAACAAGGAGGGCCTGCTCCTCGCGATAGTCGACCACGTGAACTCACTCATAGAGGGCTTCCTGGAGCGGGAGCTCCTGTCCGACGGACCGGTGAGCGCCTCCCTGGAGAGGATCGCGGCGGCGATGATCCTGGCCCACAGGGACAATCCCGACTTCGCCAGGGCCCATCTCGCATGCCATGCCGATTCCGGCGTGAAGGCGCTCTTCCCCTCGATGATGGGCAGGTTCGCCAGGATCGAGGAGCTGATGTCCGATCTGATGAAGCGTGGAGTGGAGAGGGGAGAGTTCCGGAAGGACGTTCCCGTCCAGATCCTGTGCAGGACGTTCACGTCCATCCTGCACATGACCCTGAAAGATCCGTCGGCCGGAACGGCGACCGCTCCGTCAGCCGGCGAGATGGTCGGAATCCTGATGCGGGGCATCGGGAGATAGCCCGGGAGATCCAATGAACAGAACAGCATTGCTCGTCGCCCTGTGTACCGTGCCGGCCTTCTCCATGACCCTCGACGAGGCCGTGCGGAACGCCCTGGAGAACAGGAACGACGTCGCCGCGGCCAGGTCGGACCTGTCCTCCGCGGAGTGGCAGCGGCGCAGCGCGGACCTGTGGTTCCTGCCATCCGTCTCCTTCGGGGCCGCCTTCGTGCGGAACCATGACGTCTCGGTGATGGAGATCCCCGGTGTGGGATCGTTCCCGACGGGCGCCGAGTACGCTTCCCAGGTCGGGATCACGGCCGCCGTCCCGCTCTTCACGGCCCAGGGCATGGCGGGTTCGAGCCTGGCGGAGGCCTCCGAGGATATCGCCTCCGCATCACTCGACGCATCCCGGCAGGATGCCGTCCTCGAAGTCGTTCGGTCGTTCCACGGCGTCCTCCTCGCCGTCGAACTGGAGAGGGTGGCCTCCGAAGCCCTTTCGATAGCGGAGGCGGGCTACGGGATCGCCAGCCGCAGATACGAGGCCGGCACGATATCGAGGTTCGAGCTGCTCCAGAGCAGCGTCGCATACGAGAACAGGAAGCCCGAGGCCCTTGCGGCCTCGAGCGCGGTCATCGACGCCCGTTCGGCCTTCTCCGTGGCCGTGGGCATGACGAGCACGTCCGAAGTGCCGGCGGAAGGCAGCCTCTCCGACCCCCTCCCCCTCGATCTCCCGTCGTCCCTCGAGGAGGCGGAGGCGCTGATGCGCGACAACAGCCCGGAGCTGCGCACGGCCGAGGCGATGAGGCGGGCGGGTGACGCCTCGGTGGGTCTGGCGCGCGGCGCCTTCGCGCCCACGGTGATCCTGCAGACCGAGTATGCCTGGCAGGCCGCGCGGGAGGACTGGAGATTCGAGGCCGGCGACTACGACCGGGCATGGTCCACCACGCTCGCGATCGAAGTTCCCATATTCGACCAGCTCACCGACGTCTCCTCCTACCAGGCGGCCAGGGCCGGCAGGCTCTCGGCCGATGCGGGGGCCGGCACCATCGAGGACTACAGCGAACTGGGCCTGGTCCAGGCATGGAACAACCTGATGCTCGCGAGGGAGTCGGTTTCGGCCACGACGGCGACGGTGGCCTCGGCCGAGGAGGGCGCCGGGATAGCCAGCGTCTCCTACGAGGCCGGCGTGATCACGAGGCTCGAGATGGACCAGGCCTTCCTGGCCCTGACGGCCGCGAGGACCAACCAGGCCAACGCGCTGTACGGGCTCAGGGTCGCCGAGGCGGCGCTCGCCAGGGCGACCGGCACGCTGGAATTCTAGAGATCGAGTCGGCATACACTCGTCGGGAGAAACCATGAAGCATACCGGAGTCATTATCGCTGCAGCGGTGCTGTCGACGGCGGCCTGCGGCCCGGGAGAAGGCACGGGGCCGGGAGAGGCCGTGGTGGTGCGGGTTGTCACGATGGCACCATCCCCCATCTCCGAGGAGGTGGTGGCCTCCACGAGGCTCGAGGGCCTCGACGAGGCCCTGGTGTACCCCGGGGCCGGGGGCCGCGTCGAGGAGGTGCTGGTCAGCGAAGGCGACAGCGTCACGGCGGGAACGCCCCTCGTGAGGCTCTCCTCCGACGCGCAGTTCCTGGCCGGGTCCTCGGCGGCCAGCGCCGGAGTGGCTGCCGCCAGGTCGGCCGAGCAGAATGCCGCCAGGGCCCTCGAGAGGATGCGCTCGCTCTACGAGGCCGGGGCGGTGAGCGTCCAGGAGCTGGAGACGGCCGAGACAATGTACGCCTCCGCCGAGGCCGCGAGGCAGCAGGCCGTGGCGGGTGCGAGCCAGGCCTACAGCGCGGCGGACAATTCCCTCATAGTGGCTCCGTTCGACGGCAGGATAGGCAGGATCTGGGTCCGGGAGGGCAACATGGCCGGCGGCGGGCCGGCGGTGTCGATATCGAACGCCGAGAACCTGAGAGCCGAGGTGCTCGTGCCGGAGAGGTTCCTCGCGATGCTCGAACCCGGCCAGACCGCGCGTGTCAGCGTCATCGCCTACGGAGAAGAGAGCTTCCCCGGCATCGTGACGGCCGCCGCGCGTTCTGTCGATCCGGTTTCCGGGCTGGTCCCGGTGGAGGTCGCCTTCGGCAATCCCGACGGGCGCCTGTACCCGGGCATGGGCGGCAGGGTGGCCATATCCGTCAGGACGTCGGAGAACGCCATGGTCCTCCCGGACGTCGCGCTGAGGCGTCTCGCGGACGGCTACGAAGTAGCCCTCGAGGTCGACGGGGTCGCCCGCATGGTCCCGGTGGTGACCGGCATCATGAATGACGGCCTGGTGGAGATAGTCGAGGGTCTGAACCCGGGCGACAGGGTCATCGTCGAGGGCCAGCTCAGGGTCGCGGACGGCGACCCCGTCCGCGAGGCGGAGGACGGAGCCGCTTCCGGGCAGCCCGCATCCGAGTGAGGACGGCCGGTGTCGTCCTCTCCGCGCTGTCGATGATGTTCCCGGGCTCCTCCTGCGGCGGGGAGGGGGGTGGGCCTTCCGGCCCTCCCCCCCGGCCAGGTCTGGACGGAACGATTCCCGGTCTATTCCTTCGCAGGAGACGTCTCGTTGTCGCGCGAGGACTGGAGGCTGGAGATACTGGGCCTCGCGGAAGTCGACACCGTGCTCGACTGGAACGGATTCCTCGCGCTCGGTGCCGTCACGGACACCCTCGACCTCCACTGCGTCACGGGATGGTCGAGGCGGGGCGACGTGTGGACGGGGATCCCCTCCAGGGCGATCCTCGAACTGGCCCGTCCTCTGCCGGGGGCCGTTTCTGTCATGGTGCACTGCGCGGACGGCTACACCACCAACGTACCTCTCGAGGAGTTCGGCAGGGATGGCGTCATGCTGGCCTTCGAGCTCGACGGGGAGGCGCTCGCGCCCGAGCACGGATTCCCGGTCAGGCTCATCGTACCGCAGCTCTACGCCTACAAGGCGGCGAAATGGGTGACGGGTCTCGAATTCATGCCGGATGACCTGCCGGGATACTGGGAGAGCCGCGGGTATCATCCCAGGGGCGACCCATGGCTCGAGGAGAGATACGGGAACCCCTGACCGGAGAGGCTAGGATTTCAGGACGGCCTCCGCCCTCCTCCTCGCGAGGTAGTCCTCCCATTCGCTGGTGATGACGGCCGCCAGGGGAATGCCCAGCAGATACCCGAAGAACCCGAGTATCGCGCCGAAGATGGCCACGCTCAGGATGGCCACCACGGGATGGAGCCCCACCTTGCGGCCTATTATCTTGGGCTGCAGGAAGTTTCCCTCGAAGACATTGATGATCGCCAGGCCGGCCCCTATCACGAGCACGTCGCCCGTGGACATCCCCGATGCCAGGGCGATGACGAGTATCAGGGCCGTGCTGACCCAGAAGCCTATGACGGGGATGATGTTGAGGAGGGCCGCGAAGAGGGCGAGGAGGAACGCCATCCTCACCTCCGCCACCAGGAGGAGGGCCAGTGTTAGGATGAAGACGACCGAGCTGGTGAGGAAGAACCCCTCGACGAAGTTGCCCAGTATCCTCAGCACCCTATGCATCCTGCTGTCGACGAAGGAATGCATCGAATCGGGCAGGTACCGCTTGACGACTCCGCGCATCAGCTCGCCCGAGTCGCGCAGCACGTAGAAGAAGAACACCAGCACCATCAGCAGGCCCAGCATGCCCTTGAGGGCGTAGCCCATGCCGCCGGCCACCTCGCCCGCGAGGCCCGGCAACCATGCGCCGAATTCGCCGACCATCTGGACTATCCCGTCGGACAGGCTGCTCAGGAGGGGCGACTCGCTCCACGTATCGGGGAACAGGTCCTGTACCCTGTCCACCGACTCCTCGATGATCCGCGACAGCTCGGTGGCCTGGCTCACCACGAGGGTGCCGGTCTGGGCCCCTACGACCCCCAGGAAGCCGAACAGCAGGACGGTGACCACGAGGCTGGCCACTGTCGCGTTGAGCCTGAAGGGCCTGAAGCGGCCCCTCTCGCCGCGGAGCCAGAGGAAGAGCGGAGAGCACACATAGGCGAGGCCGGCCGCCACGAGCAGCGGCGTGAGGATGTCACGGATCGTGAAGAGGAACCACACGGCCACCAGGCCCAGCATGGTCTGGACTGTGCGGGAAACCCTGCGGTCGTGCATCCAGGGGAACAGGAGGAAGACCACTGCGCCGGCCAGGATGAGGGGATGATGGATGCTGTCGGTGGTGGTGACGAACACCGCGCAGAGCAGCGCGCCCAGCAGGAGAGCCATCCAGCCCTGGAGCCGGTCGGGCTCCCGCTGTCCTCCTCCGGGATGGATATCCTCGGCCATGCCTGCCTCCCGTGGAGAGTTCCGGCCCGTTCCGTTTTCATTATAGCGGCTTGCCCGGCCGGTCCACCAGTGCGGCATGCCGCACGCCCGGCCCGGGCTGCGGGGTGTTTACTGGATGACGTTAACTCGAAATGCCGCGCACGTTGGACATTGGACCCCATATGCTTGCATGCCGGCATCCCGAGTTAACACTGCGCCGCGCCGCTCCCGCCGTTCACTCCCCTTCCGCGTCGCGGGGATGGAAGGCGAGGTCGCCGTCCTCTTCGGTGATGTCCACCACCTGCCCCGCGTGCACGGTACCCTCCAGGAGCATCCTCGCCAGCACGTTCTGGACGGACCTCTGGATCACGCGCTTCAGGGGCCTGGCCCCGTACACGGGATCGAATCCCCTCTCCGCCAGCAGGTGAAGGGCCTGGACGTCCGCATGGACCTCCACGCCCGCGCCCTGGAGAAGCCTGTTGAGCCTCCCGAGCTGGATCCCTACGATCCTGCCCAGGTCCTCCTCGGAAAGGGGCCTGAAGACTATCACCTCGTCTATCCTGTTCAGGAACTCGGGTCTGAAGTGCGCCTCGAGGTTCTGCCTGGCCCGCCTGGCCATCTCCGACGGGGGCATCGTGCCGGCCGAGGCGGCGATCCAGTCGCTCCCGAGGTTGCTCGTCATCACCAGGAGGCAGTTCCTGAAATCGACGGTCCTGCCCTGCCCGTCGGTGAGCCTCCCGTCGTCGAGGATCTGCAGCAGAACGTTGAAGACATCGGGATGAGCCTTCTCGATCTCGTCCAGCAGCACCACCGAGTAGGGCCTGCGCCTGACGGCCTCCGTCAGGTACCCTCCCTCCTCGTATCCGACGTATCCCGGAGGCGCCCCGATCATCCTGGAGACTGAGTGCTTCTCCATGAACTCGCTCATGTCCAGCCGGATCATCGCCGCCTCGGAGTCGAACAGGAACATCGAGAGAGCCCGCGCGAGCTCGGTCTTGCCGACCCCGGTCGGGCCCATGAAGACGAAGCTGCCCAGCGGCCTGTCGGGGTCCTGCACCCCGGCCCTGGCCCTGCGCACGGCCTCCGACACCGCGGACACGGCCTCGTCCTGCCCCACCACCCTCTCGCCGAGGGCCTCCTCCATGCGCAGGAGCCTGTCCTTCTCGCTCTCGAGCATCCGTGACACGGGGATCCCCGTCCAGCTCGCGACCACTTCGGCTATCCGCTCGGGCGTGATCTCCTCGGTCAGCATCGCGCCCGACTGCTGTACGGCCGCCAGGCGCGCCCTGAGCGCGGAAGTCCTCTCCTCGATCTCCCTCAGCTTCCCGTACCGTATCTCCGCCACCCTGCCGAGGTCGCCCTCGCGCTGGGCGAGGGCCTCCGCCGTCCTCAGCTCCTCGGTCTCCCGCGCGGAGTCCCTGAGCTGTTCGATCAGGTCCTTCTCGCTCCTCCAGCGGGATTCCAGGGCGGTCAGCCTCTCGCCGAGCGAGGCGAGCTCGCTGCCTATCCCCGAGAGCCTGGCCCTGGAAGCGTCGTCGCGCTCCCTCTCCAGGCCTGCCTTCTCGATCTCGAGCTGGGTCATGCGCCTGCGGGTCTCGTCCACCTCCACCGGCATGCTGTCTATCTCGATCCTCAGCCTGCTCGCGGCCTCGTCGACGAGGTCGATGGCCTTGTCCGGCAGGAACCGGCCCGTGATGTAGCGGTCCGACAGGGTTGCCGCGGCTATGAGTGCCGCATCCTGGATCCTGATGCCGTGGTGCACCTCGTATCTCTCCCGCAGTCCCCTGAGGATGCTCACCGTGTCGGGTACCGAGGGGGGCTCGACCATGACGGGCTGGAACCTTCGCTCGAGTGCGGCGTCCTTCTCGATGTGCTTCCTGTACTCGTCCAGCGTCGTGGCGCCGATGCAGTGAAGCTCGCCCCTGGCCAGCGCCGGCTTGAGCATGTTGGCGGCGTCCACGGCCCCCTCGGCCGCACCCGCGCCCACCAGGGTGTGCAGCTCGTCGATGAACAGGATGATCCTGCCGTCGGAGGAGGTGATCTCTGCGAGCACGGACTTGAGCCTCTCCTCGAACTCGCCCCGGTACTTTGTGCCGGCCACGAGGGCGCCCATGTCCAGGGCCAGCACCCGCCTGTCCCTGAGGTTCTCCGGGGTGTCGCCGGATGCTATCCGGCTTGCCAGGCCCTCTACGACGGCGGTCTTGCCGACGCCAGGCTCGCCCAGGAGGACGGGGTTGTTCTTGCGCCTCCTGCCGAGCACCTGCATCACCCGCCTGATCTCCTCGTCGCGGCCTATGACCGGATCGAGCTTCTGTTGCCCGGCCAGGCGCGTCAGGTCCCTCGTGTACTTCTCCAGGGCCTCGTAATGGTCCTCGGCGTTCTCGGTGCCGGCCCTGCTCGAGCCCCTGACCTCCGCGAGGGCCCTCAGGAAGTCGTCCGTCGTGATGCCTTGCGACCTCATGATGGAAGAGAACTGCTCGTCTCCGGAATCGAGAAGACCCATGAACAGGTGCTCCAGGGCCGTGTACTCGTCCTTCAGCCGGGCCGCGGCGCGCTCGGCCGATTTCAATGCTCCGTCCAGCGGTCTCGAGAGCGCGGGGCCGCTGCCTCCCCCGATCCGGGGAAGCCTCGAGAGCGCCTCGTCCACCGCTGTGCGGACCGCCCGCGGATCGGCGCCCATCCTCGTCAGGACGGCGCCGACTGTGCCGTCGGGATCGGCCAGGAGCGCGGACGCCAGGTGGAGGCACGTCACCTCGGAATTCCCCGAGGCGAGCCCCGCTGCATCCTGTACGGCCTCCCTCGCCTTTATCGTGTACTTGTCGAGTTTCATGTCGCCTTACCTCCAGGTCCTGTACGCTTACGACAAAGCAACATGGAGGCCAGCGGCGCGGCGGCGTTCCATCATCGCATCATGCTGCGGCACTGCCTCTTGCCGTCGCCGAAGAAGGCCGGGCCCGCCGGCCCGGGCGGCAGAGTGCGCCCTGCGCGCCATAATGGCCCGGTTCTTTACCGGAGCGCGCCCTTTGGCTAGTGTAAGCTACCCGAAACAACATGGAGGCGCGATGTCGAAGATTGCCGTCATTGGCCTCGGATACTGGGGCCCCAATCTCGCGAGGAACCTCTTCACGAACCGGAAGTGCACCGGGCTCGTCCTCTGCGACTCCGATCCCGCCAGGCTGGCCATGCACGCCGAGAGGTTCCCCGGGGCGCAGACATGTGCGAGCTTCGACGGGGTCATCGCGGATCCCTCCATCGACGGCGTGGTGATCGCCACCGACGTCATGTCGCACTATCCGCTGGCCAGGCGCGTCCTGGAATCCGGGAGGCACGTATTCGTCGAGAAGCCGTTCGCATCGAGCGAGGCCGAGGCGAGGCACCTGGTGGAGCTGGGCGAGGAGCGCGGCCTGGTCACCATGGTCGGGCACACGTTCCTCTTCTCGCCGCCCGTCCTGAAGACCAGGGAGATAGTGCAGTCGGGCGAGCTCGGCGACATCTACTTCATCACCGCCACGCGGGTGAACCTCGGGCTGCACCAGAAGGACGTCTCGGTCATCTGGGACCTCGCGCCGCACGACTTCTCGATGCTCTTCTTCTGGCTCGGCGAGGAGCCCGACAGGATCGAGGCATACGGCAACGAGTACGTGCTCTCGGGCATACCCGACGTCGCATTCATAAACCTCCACTTCCCGAGCAACGTGATAGCCAACGTCCAGGTATCCTGGCTCTCCCCCTCCAAGCTGCGCAGGACGGTCGTGGTCGGGAGCCGGAAGATGCTCGTCTACGACGACACCGAGCCCGACGAGAAGATCAAGATCTACGACAAGCGGGTCGACATCATCGAGCCATCCTCCTTCGGCGAGTACCAGCTCACCTACCGCTCCGGCGACATAGTCTCGCCCAAGGTAGGGACGACGGAACCCCTGGCGGCCGAGATCGAGGAGTTCCTCGGGTGCATCGCCTCCGGAGCGAGGCCCGTTTCCGACGGCAGGAACGGCCTTGCGGTGGTCAGGGCCCTGGAGAAGGCGGACAGGTCCCTCCAGGAGAGCAT
Organism: Candidatus Fermentibacter sp.; assembly: GCA_030373045.1. Taxonomy (NCBI): domain Bacteria; kingdom Pseudomonadati; phylum Candidatus Fermentibacterota; class Candidatus Fermentibacteria; order Candidatus Fermentibacterales; family Candidatus Fermentibacteraceae; genus Candidatus Fermentibacter; species Candidatus Fermentibacter sp. The sequence goes on along the minus strand of JAUCPW010000071.1, from coordinate 26,160 downwards.
GCGCAGGTGACCTCCACCGGGCCCGGCATACTCCTCGAAGCCGGCGATCTCCTGCCGCTCCGGGAGTCCGTCTCGGACAGCTCGATCGCCGTGATGGGAGGATCCGTCCTCGCCCTGATAGCCGACGAAAGGGCCTTTCCTTCGAGGCTCGCGGGCATGCTCGCGGGCCTCGAGAAGCCCTGGTGCGGCAGGATAACGGCCGGCAGGCGCAGCATCCCGGTGACCGACAAGGCCGCCCGGAAGATCGTGGGTTTCGTCGGTTCCCCTCCGGTCGGCCCGGCGGGCATGACGCCGGGGGGCCTCCTCGGGCTCGCGGCCTCCGCGGGCGGTATCGGGCCCGGCAGGGCTTCGGGTGCAGTGCGCGAGATGATGGACTGGTGCGGCCTGGCATCCCTCTCCGGCAGCAGGCTGGAGGATCTCCCCCCCGATGCGGCTTTCGCCACCGCCTTTGCCCTGGCGCTCATGCACAATCCGTCGGTCCTGATAATCGAACCGCGTGTTCCGGAGGCCTTCTACACGCATCTCGACGCGATGAAGGACGCCGGCAAGGCGATCGTGGTGACGGGAAGGGGGCTGGCCGAGCTGCCCCCCTGTACCGACAGGGTGGCGCTCTGCACGTCGACCGACCTTGTGAGGACCCTTGTCAGGACCGAGCTCGTCGAGGCGGCCTCCGGCGCGAGCGAGATAAGGGTCGAGTTCTGCCCGGCGCTCCCCAGGCGCCTGATCGAGGAGATGCCCGGGATGGAGGTCCTGCAGGGCACGGAGACCGGCTACAGGCTCCGCCACAGGACTCCGCTCTCTGCCGTCACCTGGCTCCTGACGCTCGCGAGGGCCAACGCCAGGACGGTCTCGGGCCTGGAGATAAGACCTCCGAGCGTCTCGGACCTGATAGACATGACCGATCCCGGCAGGGTTCGCACGCTCTTCGACGAGGATCCCGGCGAGTGATCCCCCCCGTGTTCGTCTGGCGCGAGATGCTCCGCAGAGCGTCCGCATCGGCAGGCTCGTGGTTCGCGCTGGTTGCATTCCCTGTCCTGATGGGCATCCACGGTTCCGCCACGTCCGGCTTCACCGGGTCGGCACTCGGCGCCCTGCCGGCCTCGGTGGCGGCCTTCTGCTGCCTGGGCTGGCGGTCGTCGAAGGGCAGGGCCGACCTCGCGAGGCTCCTGGAGAGGACACCCTTCGGCCGCAGCGGCCTGGCCCTCTCGGAGACGGTTCTGGGGGTCGCCCTCGGTTCGCTCGCGGGATATGCCGCCCTGGCGCTTCTGCCGGGGGGCCCCCTGCCCTGGCAGGCCTGGGCGATGCCCCCCCTCGCCTCGCTCCAGGTGTCGTGCATCTCGACGGGGCTGGGCCGCCGTTCCGCCAGCCTCCCGTCATCGATCCTGGTCATGCTGGCGGCGCTCTCGGTGATCCCGGCCCCGGGGGCCTTCACGGCCCTGCTCGCCTCGCCGGGGCACCTCCCGCGGATCCTCGGGATGGGGACCGCCTCGGTACACCCCGACATGTACGTCGCCTCCTCGGTGCTCCTCGCAGCTGCCGCCGTCTACGCCGAGGCCGGCACGAGGGACCGCGTCGGGCGGCCCGGAGGCTCCTGACATGGATACAAGGCTCATGGAGGCAGGCGATTACGACGCCCTGGCGGCCCTCTGGTCGGGCTTCCCGGGCAATGCCATGACCGCGGCGGATTCGCGCGCGGGTTTCGAGAGGTTCCTCGGCGCCAACGGGCCGCTCTGCTTCGTGCTCCTCGACGGCACCGGGGTCGCGGGCTCGGTCATGGCGGGCCACGACACCCGGCGGGGATACGTCTACCATCTCGCCGTCTCGTCACGTCTCCAGGGAACGGGCGGGGGCAGGCTCCTGATGGAGAGGGTCGAGCGCGCCCTCCTCGATGAAGGGATAGAGAAGGTCCACCTCTTCATCTACCGCGACAACCCCGCCGTCGCCTTCTACGAGAGGCTGGGCTGGCGGGTCAGGCAGGACATCCATGTCATGAGCAAGGTCCTGTCGGGCGATCCTTGCGCAGGCACGAGGGAGACGCCCCTGCCGGACGCGCGGGGAGATGGCGCCGCGGGGACCGATCCCCGATAATCGCACTTCCATGTCCTCCCGGTGATCTTCCGGAGGACGTGCCGACACTGCACTGCACGGAGGGAGGTGATGGATCGATGGCGGAGAAGAGCGTAGACGGATGCCCGTGCACGGCGAGCTGCTCCAATCACGGCGACTGTGCCTCCTGCATGGCGGCGCATTCCGGGACGGGCGAGCCCACCGCCTGCCGGAAGCTCGGAGTGCCGAGCCTCGCCGACAGGAATGTCCGGGCCGTGGCCGATTCGGTGAGGCTGCTCGACTTCTCGCCCTGTGCGGGTTGAGCCGGCAAGCTGCCCCCGGACAGGCTGTCCGGGCTGCTGTCGGGGATACCGAAATTCGAGACTCCTGACCTGATCGTGGGGATGGAGACGATGGACGACGCCGGGATCTTCAGGATCTCCGACGACACCGCGCTCGTCCAGACCGTCGATTTCTTCTCTCCCGCGGTCAATTCCGCCAGGGCGAGCGGCAGGATAGTAGCCGCCAACTGCCTGTCGGACATCTGGGCGATGGGCGGCCGGCCGCTGACGGCCATGAACATCCTCGGTTTCCCCGCGTCGAAGCTGCCCCCCGGGGTCGTGCGGGAGCTGCTGTCGGGCGCGGCCGAGAAGATGGTCGAGGCGGGCGTTGCGCTCGTGGGTGGCCACAGCGTCGACCAGAAGGAAGTGATGTTCGGCATGAGCGTCACCGGCGTGATCCACCCGGCGAGGGCGATACGCAACTCGCGGGCGCGGGCCGGCGACGCCCTGATCCTCTCGAAGCCCCTGGGAACCGGGATTCTCTGCACGGCCCTGAAGGAGGGGCATGTGGAGGATTCCGCCCTCGACGAGGCCGTGTCGTTCATGGAGAGGCTCAACCGGTACGCCTCGGAGGCGCTGGCGGCCTTCGACGTCAGCGCGCTCACCGACGTGACGGGGTTCGGCCTGCTCGGGCACTCCGTCGCGATGGCGAAGACCTCGGGCGTCACGATCGAAGTCGATCCGGATCTCGTCCCGGTGCTGGACGGCGCGATGGAGCTCGCCGACAGGTATCTCCCCGGTGGCTCGGGCAGGAACTGGGACTACGACAGGGCGAACGTGGAGATGCCCCTGGACGTCGATCCGCGCATGCTCGCGGTGCTGATGGACTCGCAGACCTCGGGCGGCCTGCTGGCGGCGGTTGCCCCGGGTCAGGCGGAGGACGCCGTCGAGCGTCTCAGGGAATGCGGCGACACGCGCGCTTCCGTCATCGGCCGCCTCCTCCCCCCCTCCCCCTTCCCGGTCCGTGTCAGAGGAAAAAATGTAAAGTAATCAGGGTTCCTGCCTGATTACCGGACATGCATCCTACCTATAAAATGGTTCACTGCCCATATATTGTTGACATTATTGCTGATACGAAAAGTCTCTCAACGTAGCTGCTGCAAGAAATCAATGCTTACAGGCACTGATTCTGATTACTTTACATTTTTTCCTCTGACACCGGACTGGGGGGTGGTGCCGAGGGGCGGAATCGGACCGCCGACGCACGGATTTTCAGTCCGTTGCTCTACCAACTGAGCTACCTCGGCACCGGGGCAAGGCTGCCAATCTACAAAACACGGGCCGATGCGGTCAATCCTCGCACTGTCGAGAGTGATGGAACACATCTTCGGTCCTGCGATGATCGACGTGTCAATCCTCGCACTGTCGAGAGTGATGGAACGCATCTTCGGGTCCTGCGATGATCGACGTGTCTACCCGCAGATCCCGTCAGATGCGGCACACCAGGTGAGGACTGTTCCGGCAATTCAGGCCGGGCCTGAACGAGAACCCGCATGAAGACAACGGGATGGACAATGGGCCGGAAGGGTGCTGCGGCACCGGTATGTCAGCGGGCGGCGGGCTGCGGCAGGGCGAGCTCCCTGAGAAGGTCCTCCCGCGAGAGCTCGCGCCTGATCCCGAAGCGCGTGAGCGCGAAGTCGTACCTGGCGGGATCGTCCGGCCTGATGCGCCGGAAGCCTTCTGTTATCTCGGCAACGGTGGCCGCGTCGGCCTGACGCCTTTCCGTCATGCCCAGCAGCAGGCCCGCCCTGTGCATGTGCACGTCGAGGGGCACCAGCAGCTGAGACGGCCCGAGGGCATCCCAGCCCCCCGGATCGACGTCGTCGCACCTCACCATCCAGCGGAACATCAGGTTGAGCCTCTTGCACGCGCTCCCGAGCCCGGGATGAGGCAGCATGCTCGACCTCCCGAGCCCCGCCTCCCGAAGAATGGCCTCCACGAGCAACGTGCCGGCCTCATGCGCGCCGGCGGCACCGCGGAAGGTCTCCTGCAGCGAACCGGCATGCCCCTGTATCCTCGAGGCCGCGAACAGGACCGCCGACATCTCCTCGCCGGGGGTGAACCTGTGCCTGAAGGAGCAGGCCCCCGAGGCGTCGCCGGGGGTCCGGCAGCTCCCGAGGAAGGCCGATGGCGAAGGCCCCATCGCGTCCAGCAGCCTCGACACGTTCCGGATGATCTGCTCGACGCGCCCGTAGGCGAGGGATGACGCTGCGAGGGCTGCCAGCTCGCGGTCGGCGGGATCGTCGTACAGGTACAGGAACTGGAGCGGATCGGGCTCTACGAACGCCCTTGTGTTGTAGCGTCCGTAGAGCCCTTCGAGCGAGTCGGAAAGAGAGAGGGAACCGGCCGGGAACGGGTCAGGCAAGCTCGAGGTCCACCCTCCTGGCGACGACGCCGGGGATGACGTTCAGCTTGCGCTCCATCTCGGCCTTCTTCTCCTCCTCGCCCACGATCTCGAGGATGATGAGCCCAGTCTCCGTGCAGTTGTCCAGCACTCCCTCGTGGATGCCGAGGCGCGTCTTGATCATGCAGCCCCAGCCCGTGAGGATCTGCTGGACCTTCGCGGCGGACTCCTTGCGGCTCGAAACCATGATGAGCACCACTGTCTTCTTCATGGCTACTCCTTCTCGAACTCGGTCTTCGGAGCGCCGCAGACCGGGCAGACCCAGTCGTCCGGGAGGTCGGCGTACGCCGTTCCGGCGGGGATGCCGCCGTCGGGGTCGCCCAGCTCGGGGTTATAGACCCAGCCGCACACGACGCATACGTACTTGTCCATGTCCTTGGCCCCCTTCGTGAATGGATTGTCGAGAGGAGCGTCGAAACCGGGCGCCACCCTGTCGATGGCCGACATGAAGGCTTCCTTCACGGCTGACAGTTCCTCGCGCCCCGGTGAGATCATGAGGACGATCCGCACCCACTCCGGGCCCCTGGCCCTCGCGGGGCGGCAGAACTCGAACTCGTCGATGAGGATCGGCACGTCCAGCTCGTGGCAGTGTATGTCGAGTATGAGCGTGTCGCCCACCGCCTCGCACTCGGCGATGGGGTTGCCCTCGTAGAAGAAGCGGAGGTCCTCGGTGCAGGTGAGCCCGTCGGTGACGGGGAGCTCCGCGAGGACCATCTGGAGTGCCCTGTTCATCAGCCTCCGCCCTGGGGCGGGCCCGTTGTTTCAGTTCAAGAGCCCCAGCCAGTCACCCAGCAGGAACTGCACGCGGCCGATCAGGAGGCTGATGCGGCCCATCACCGTGAAACCGAACGTCGCCCCGAACCCGATCATGATCAGCCAGATCCCCACCTTCGACCCGAAGCCGAAGAACAGGCCTTTGTGGGGCTTCGAGAAGAAGAAGTAGATGATCCCGGCCAGGGTCCCGAACACGATCACGATCGCGCCGAGAGTGTCGTACCACGGAGCGCCCGGCGTGTACAGGGGGATCATGGTGGCCTGGATCTGCCTGAGGATGTAGGTCTGCATGTCGTAGGGGAAGGCCACGCCCATGCCCGTTCCGAGCAGGAACGCGATGGGGTAGCGCGACAGCCAGGCGACCTTCGGGAAGAACCTGGTGATGTAGAGCAATCCCAGAATGGCCGGGACGATCATTATCAGGTTCTCGCCGTGCGAGACGGGATCTATGAGCCTGGGGACGAGTACCCGCTGGTATGTCAGCACTATGGAGTAGCCCAGTGAGGTACCGACGACGAGGTGCTCGGCCAGCCTGTACAGGGGGTTCTCCTTGTAGAGAAACGAGAACACGGCCAGCGTGAAGATGGCCGCGACCCAGAGCCCGATGGTCTCGTACATCTCCGCTACCTCCTGCTCTTGAGGGCGGTCTTCTTGTGGAAGCCGCCCGCGAAGTACGCGATGTTGCCGAGGATGACGAGCAGGATGATCAGGATGTGCGCCAGGGACTGCACGTCCATGCCACGGTAGGCCTTGCCCGTGGTTTCGGTGTAGCCTCCCTCGGTCTCCAGCACCTCGTACTCGGCGGCTCCGCGCAGCCCGCCCATCATGCCCACGACCTGGCCGGACTGGATGTACGGGAAGTAGTCGGTCGCCATGACGGCCGTCACGCCGAACGCCACCGGCAGCCCGACGCGGGACGTGCCATAGAGAATCCACCACATGCAGGCGGAGGACCCGGCGAGCGTGACCGCAAGGTCCACCTCACGCAGATTCTTGTGGGCCTGCAGCATGGGCATGTCGTGGAGGTTGTTGCCATAGGCGTCGGTCGGGTACTGGTTGGCTATCGAGGTCCCCATGCCGAGGATGACAAGCGAGAAGTACGGCAGGTAGCCCAGGTGGGCGTAGTCGACGCCCTCGAACACCCAGCCCCTCGCCCCCTCGGGGAGCGGGTTGCCTGCGGCCTCCCAGGCCGACTCGAGGCTGTCACGCCCGACGTATCCGGCTTCCCTCACGGACTCCCACTCCGCCCACGGGACGTAGACGAAGTTGCCGGGGACGCGGGTGTCGAAGACGCTCGCCACTCCCTGCTCGGCAAGACCCTGTCCCAGAGGCGAGACTGCGGTGATGAACACCGGGACATGCCTCGCGAAGGCGTGCCTCAGGACGGCCACGCCCATGGGCATGTTCTCGGCCTCGGTGCCCGGGTCGAAGTCCCAGCCGATGAAGATGGCGTCGTCCGGCCCAAGGCTGTCCACCAGGTCGTAGACGCTGCGGACCTCCTGGGTGGGCACGACCGGCAGGCCCATCCTGATGAAGAACGGCACTATCACAACGATCGCGATCAGGAGATAGAGCCATCTCCTGTCTATGTTGAGCATCTTTTCCCATCTGTTAGTCATGCCGCTCACCTACTCTCCCGCCCCGCCGAGCCAGCCGCGCTCGACGCCGAAGATGATCTTGAGGCAGGTGGCGAGCATGCCGAATCCCACGCCCAGCTCGATGGCCCTCTTGGCGGCGAGGTTGGGGAACCTCAGGATCCACAGGCCGGTGTCGGGCAGCCAGCGGCCCAGCAGGTCGCCTATCGGCACCTGCGCCAGCATGACTACGATTGCAGTCACCAGCAGAACCGTGGCGAGGGCGCTCTTGGCCCTGAAGGCGCGGAACGCCGCGCTCGCGATGTAGAAGGCCAGCATGCTGAACATCGTGGCCTGTATGGGGATCTGCACCCTGGAGTACATGAAGTCGAAGAATCCCGGGCCGTCGGTTCCGCCACCCATAATGACGGGGAGCATGAGACCGAAGACCGGCATCAGGTAGAGGGGCAGGAGGACTGCGTAGCTGTAGGGCCAGTTGGGGGCCCTGGCCCTGATCTTGTGGACATGAACCCTGGTGATGCTGCCGACACCCAGTATCAGGGCGAAGGCGCCCACCAGCGGAGCCCACTCGGTGTAGTAGTTGAAGACGTCCTGGGACGCCTGGTGGGGGATGAAGTACTGGATGATCATCAAGAGACCGCCCAGGAGGGCGATCATCAGCGGGACGTTCCTCTTCATGTCTGCACCTCCCTCCGCCCTACTCGAGGCTCGTTACGTCGACGAGCCCCTGGAGCTTCAGGAGCAGGGACTTCGACGGGTCGGCGGCTCCGCCCGTGAAGATGTCGACAATGGAAAGGACTATCCCGATCGTCACGAAGGCCATGACTATGCCCTTGCAGGCGTCCTGGCCCTTCACGGCTCCGACCTGCTTGGGCTCGCGCCCGAGGTAGGCGCTGGCGGCATAGAGCTCCTCGCCTATCAGCGTGTAGTCGCACGTCGTGATGAAGAACGGGAGCTGGGTGATCGCGTCGGTGCCCGCGATCTGTATGGCCCCGGAGAGCGAACCGGTCTCCGCGAGGAGAAGCGACTCGGCCCAGAACATGCCGAGGTAGAAGTTGGTGGCAGGCTTCTCGCGCATCATCTGGCCGTTGACGGCCGCGACGTACGCGAACTGGCTGTCGGTGACGAAGTACACCGAGTTGTTCTCGTAGGAATCGGGTCGGCCGGCCTCCATGTAGGCCTGCTTCACGGTCTCCTCGGCCACGGTGTAGACGATCGGGTCGCGGTTGGGCACCCTCAGGGGGGTCTGGTACTCCGCCACCTTCCTGGCCACGCGGCTGAGGATCGTCAGGCTCGCGATCGTCGCGACGTCCTCGATCGACGAGAGGCCGGGGACGTAGAGGATGGGCTTGCCCATCTCGGTGGCGCGGCCTATCGCCTCGTCGATGGCGTCGATGCCTGGGATAGGCCTGAGGTACAGCTCGTGGCCCATCTGCGCCTTCTTGAAGTAGTAGAAGATGAGCCCGATGAAGACGATGCAGCCCGCAAGGACCTTGAGCTTCCCGGTGTGGAACAGCTCGCCGCGGGGCGTGAAGTCCGCCGCCACCGCCGACCCCTCGATCTGCCTTCCGTCGATCGTGAGGACGTCGACGCGGTACTCGTACTGCGTGCCCGGAACCACGAGGAAGTCGGGGTCGTAGCCGTCGACTATCTCGGTGGGATCTCCTGCGGGGACGTTCTCGACGGCCGCCCACTGCCCGCCGAGGCTGTCGGGCGCGCCGGGCGTCCTGCGCATGACGAGGTATCCCAGGACGCACTCCGGGTTTGGCGATTCGCAGAAGGAGAGGATCAGGTGATCGCCCGCGTCGTTGGGGAAGTCCTGGATCGTCAGCACCGTCGCGGGCCCGACCTCCGGAGGGGCCGCGACCTCAGGCTCCACGGTCGGGATGGCGGCAAGACTGTCAGCGGTGACCGCCGCGGCGGCCTCGCCGGGATCCCCGGGCGAGGCCGTCTGGGCCATGGCGGTACCGAAGGGCAGCGCCGCCACCAGGAGCAGCAGCTCGAGGTGTTTCAGCATAGACGCCTTTCGGTGGGACTGTTGCGGACTACTTGAAGTACTCGATCAATATCTTCGAGACCTCGCCGCCCACGCGCGCGGTGGCGCCCGCCGTGCCGGCGCCTATGTGCGGGGTGGCGATCAGGTTCTCGCAGGAGACGAGCGAGAGGTCCTCGGGGGGCTCCTTCTCGAAAACGTCGGTGCCGGCCGCGAAGACCTTCCCGGACCTGAGAGCCTCGCCGAGCGCGACCTCGTCCACGGTGCCGCCCCTGGCGCAGTTCACCAGCACGACACCCTCCTTCATCATGTCGAACTGCTTCTTCGAGATGATGTGCCTGGTCTCGGGGGACATGGGGATGTGCAGGCTGATGAAGTCGGCCTCGCGGCAGAGCGTGTCGAGGTCGACCTTCCTGGCGTCCATTCCACCTGCGTCATTCACGAAGGGATCGTAGAAGATCACCTTCATCTCGAATGCGAGCGCCCTCTTCGCCACTTCGCGGGCTATCCTGCCGAAGCCGACGAGGCCGAGGGTGGAGTGCCACAGCTCGATGCCCTTGCTGAAGGCCTTCTTCTCCCACTTCCCGTCCTTGCAGGTGCGGTCGGCGCGGGAGATGGACCTGCAGCACGCGAGCATCTGGGCCATGGCGAGCTCTGCGACGGCCACGGAGCTGGCGCCGGGGGTGTTCATGACCTTCACCCCGAATTCCTTCGCTGCCTCGGCGTCGATGTTGTCCATGCCCACGCCGCCCCTGACAACGAGCTTGAGCGTGCCGGCGGCCTTCTCGAGCACGGGCCTGGTCACCTTCGTCGCACTGCGGACGACCATTGCGTCGAAACCCGGGATGGTCGCGACGAGCTCGTCGGGCGTCATGCCCGGCTTCTCCACCACTTCGTGACCCGCAGCCCTGATTTCGGCTACGGCATCCGGGGAGATGGGGTCACAGACGAGAATCCTTGCCATTTCAATCCTCCTGGCTGGGTCCACGGACTGCAAATGCGCATCAACCTATCCACGGGCGCCGTGAAAGTCAACGAGACGCCCTCGAAACCACCCTGACGGCCGCGGAGGCAACTCCCTCCGCCGTGAGGCCGAAGCGGGCGAAGACCTCCTCCGGCGATCCGCTCTCGCCGAAGCTGTCCGGCACTCCCACGGGTTCGACCGGCACCGGGCAGCGCCGGGCCATGAGCTCGGACACCGCTCCGAAGAGCCCGCCCGCCTCCTGGTGGTCCATGGCGGCCACGGCGCACCCGCAGCGGGAGGCGAGCTCGACCAGCAGATCCGAGGCAAGGGGCTTTATAGAGTAGGCGTTGACGACCGCGGCCGAGATCCCCGAAGCCTGGAGCATCGAGGCTGCGTCGAGGCAGACCCCGACCATCGCCCCGGCCGCCGCCAGGAGCACGTCGGATCCCTCCCTGAGAACGTCGGCCCCGCCGGGCACGACCCTGCATCCCTCGGGATAGATCTCGGGAACGGGGTTCCTGCCGAACCTCACGTAGAAGGGCCCCTCCGTCTCAGCGGCCGTGATGGCGGCAGCCCTGGTCTGGTTCGAGTCCGCGGGGACGAGGACGGTCATCCCGGGCAGGACCCGCATGACCGCCACGTCCTCCAGGGCCTGGTGGGTGGCCCCGTCGGGGCCTGCGCTCAGGCCGGCATGGGCTCCCCCGATCTTCACGCCGAGACCCATGTGGCATACGCTCGTGCGGATCTGCTCCCAGGCGCGGCCCGCGCAGAACACGGCGTAGCTCTGCACGAAGGGCACGAAACCGGCCAGGGCCAGGCCCGCCGCCTCGGAGATCATCTCCTGCTCGCTGACGCCCACGTTGAAGTGCCGCGCCGGGAACCTGTCGGCGAACCTCTCGCCGCCTATGGAGCGCGACACGTCGGCGTCGAGGAGGACGATCCTGTCGTTTCTGCCGGCGGCTTCGAGAAGGCCCTCGATCCAGCCCTCCCTGGTCGGTTTCGTTTTCAAGATCCGGCTCCGATCCCCACGGTCATCTTCACCGACTCGGAGAATCTCACATACGTGCCCTCCCTGGTCGGTTTCGTCTTCACGGGTTCGCTCCGATCTCCCCCCGGGCCCTCTCGAGCTCGGAGGCGTCAGGGCACCTGCCGTGCCACGCGCAGCTCCCCTCCATGAACGACACTCCCCTGCCCTTGACCGTCCTCGCGCAGAGCGCGACGGGCATGGAGACCGCCCTGGCCTCGCGGAAGGCTTCTTCGAGCGATTCGAACGAGTGGCCGTCGAGGTCGAGGGCATGCCAGCCCCAGGCCAGCCATCTCTCCGATGCGGGCTTCTGCCGCTTGATCGAGTCGACCGGGCCGTCGAGCTGGACTCCGTTGCAGTCGACGATGGCGACGATGTTCCCGAGCCCGGCGTGCGCCGCCCCCGCTGCGGCCTCCCAGACGGCGCCCTCCTGCAGCTCGCCGTCGCCGAGCAGGCAGTACACCCTTGCGGAGGAGCCCGAGAGCCGCAGGCCGCGCGCGAGCCCCACGGCCGCGGCGAAGCCCTGCCCGAGGCTCCCCGTGGAGGAGTCCAGCCCCGGGAGCCTGTGCATGTCGGGATGGCCCTGCAGCCTGGAGCCGAGGCGCCTGAGAGAGGAGAGCTCGCTCCGGGGCAGCATCCCCCGGGCGGCCATCACGGCGTAGAGCGCGGGCGCGGCATGGCCCTTCGAGAGGATGAACCGGTCGCGGTCGGCCCCGGCCTTCATCTCGCGGAAGAAGAGCTGGACGAGTATCTCCACGGCCGAGAGCGACCCGCCGGGATGGCCGGACCCCGCCGCGTGGATCATCTCGAGCACGTCGAGCCTGATCCGGGCTGCGAGGTTCGGAAGATCAGGAATCTCCACCCGGGAAACCGCCCTTCTCCCTTACTATCGTGATGGGAACATAACCCGTGAGGAGCACCTTGGGTTCGTCCATGCCGAAGTCCACCGTGAGCTGCCACTCCCCCCCGCGCCTGGCGGCCTTCACCACGAGGCCGAGGCCGTATCTGGGGTGGTGGATCACGTTCCCCTTCGCGTAGGTGACGATCGCGGGCGCCGCCTGCACCTCCGCGAAGGCTGCGGGCGCCCCGGTGCCGTCGCGTCCGCCGCCCGCCCCCGAATCCTGCGAACCTTCGAGCGAGAGTTCGCCGAGGAACCTGGAGGGTCCGCCCGCACTCACCCCGGGCCTGGCCCTGTGCTGGGCCCACGTCAGGCACAGCCTCTCCATGGCCCTGGTCATGCCGACGTACAGCAGCCGCCTCTCCTCCTCCAGATCGTCCGGCCCGAACCTCCCGGCCCTTATGAAGGGAAGGAGCCCCTCCTCGACGCCGGCGACGAAGACGGTGCCGAACTCGAGCCCCTTGGCGCAGTGCAGGGTCATCAGGGAGAGCCTGTCCGATCCGCTGTCGTAGGAATCGGAAGTGGTCATGAGGCTTATGGATGTGAGGAAGCCTGGCAGCCCGGCCCCGGGATGGAGAGTGTCGTACTCGGCGGCGGAGCGCCTGAATTCGTTGATGTTCTCAAGTCTGGACGAGCCTTCGACGCTCGACGGATCGAGGGCCTCCAGCATTCCGGACCCGGCGGCCACGGCGTCCACCACTTCGGAGGCCGGGGCTCCGTCCGCCACCAGGGAGGATGCGCCGGCGAGGAAAGAGCCGAGGTTCGCGAGCGATGCCGCGGCGGCCCTGGGGAGCCCCGCGATCCTGTCGGCCCGCTTCATCAGTTCGTGGGGAAGGCCGCCCGAGGAGGAGAGATGAGTGAAGAACAGGTCTCTGCTCCTGTCGCCTATCCCCCGGGCGGGCTTGTTGATGACCCTCGACAGGCTCACGGCGTCGCCGGGGTTGGCGAGCACCCGGAGCCACGCCACGATGTCCTTTATCTCCTCGCGCTCGTAGAACCTTAGGGAGCCGACGACCTGGTACGGTATGCCCGAGAGCAGTGCCGCGCTCTCGAAGGCCCTGGACTGGGCGTTCGTCCGGTACAGCACCGCGATGTCGCCCGGCCTCACGCCGCGCGTGCCGAGGTCGGAAACCTCGCGCAGGATCCAGGCGGCCTCGTCCTCGGGGTTGCGCAGGCTCGCGACCGTGACCCGCTCGCCTTCCGGGCGCTCGGTCCAGAGGACCTTGCCATGGCGCCCCCTGTTGTATGAGACGAGCGAGGAGGCTGCCCTGAGGATGGCGGGGGTGGACCTGTAGTTCCTCTCCAGCCTGATGATCCTGGTCCCGGGGAAGTCGTCGGGGAAGTCGAGGATGTTCGAGACCCTCGCCCCCCTCCACCCGTAGATGGCCTGATCGTCGTCGCCCACCGCGCAGACCATGCTCCCTGGACCGCCCAGGCTCCGCAGTATCTCCCGCTGCACCAGGTTGGTGTCCTGGTACTCGTCGACGAGGATGTGCCCGAACATGCCCGAGTACCGCCTGCCCGCGTCGGCATCTTGACGGATGAATCCGAGGACCACCGTCAACAAGTCGTCGAAGTCGAACGCTCCGTTCCTCCGGAGAGCCCCGTCATAGGCGGAGTAGATGAGCGCGATCTCGCGCTCCATGTCGTTCCCCGCCTCCTCGACCGCCGTCGCGGGCGGGGTCATCGAGTTCTTCCACTTCGATATCCACGACTGGGCCGACCCCGGGGTCACCCTGGCCTCCACCGGGGATCCCTTCAGCAGGCTGCGCAGCAGCGACTTCTGATCGTCGGCGTCGTAGATGGAGAAGTTCTCGGGCCAGCCCCCGGCCGAAGCCTCGCGCCTGAGGATCCACGCGCAGACCGAGTGGAAGGTGCCCATCCTGACCTTCGGCGCGTCCGACGGGGAGAGCTTCGCCACGCGCTCGGTCATCTCCCCGGCGGCCTTGTTGGTGAAGGTGACGGCCAGTATCCTCCTGGGCTCCACCACGCGGGCATCGAGGAGATGGGCGATCCTGCACGTCAGGACGCGCGTCTTGCCGCTGCCGGCGCCGGCGAGCACGAGCAGGTGCCCTCCGAGATAGCCGACGGCTTCAGCCTGTTCGGGGTTCAGTCCGGTTCCGTGCATGTCGGGGCTCCGGCTGGCAAGTAAGTTGCTTTCATATGTGGCATGAACACTTCCAACAGGAGATCCGGATTCAGGGGAGCCGAGGCCATGAGGCCCGGCCTCGTGAGCTGGATCATACTGTTCCTCGGTTGCCTGCTGGTTCCGGCGTTATTCCTTCTCACGCGGATGCCGGTCTGACCCCTCCAGGGCCGTCTCCGCAGAGCAGGAATCGGAACCAGAACCCTCGGCGGGCGGCTGGACGACCCCACCAGCCGCCCGCAACCTCATTTCACCCATTATCCGGACGCTGCGGCTGAGACCCAGCCTGTCGGCTCCGGCCTCTATCATCGCGAGCGCGGCGTCCAGGTCGGCTATGCCGCCCGAGGCCTTCACGCGCAGCCTGTTCCCCACCGCCCGCCTGATCAGCCTCACGTCGCCGACAGTGGCGCCCCCGCTCGAGAAGCCGGTCGAGGTCTTCACGAACGAGGCGCCTCCGGCCTCGCAGACGGAGCACGCCGCGAGCTTCTCCGGATCCGTGAGCAGGCAGGTCTCGATGATCACCTTGACGGGCATGCCCGATGCGGCCTCGACCACGCGCGCGACGTCCGCCTCGGCCGCGGAGGTGTCCCCGTCCCTGAGGGCCCCGATGTCCAGCACCATGTCTATCTCGCCCGCGCCGTCGGAGACGGCGAGGGATGTCTCGACCGGCTTCGACCTGCAGGCTCCGAGCGGGAAGCCGACCACGGAGCAGACCAGCACCCCGGTGCCCCCGAGGAGGGATGAAGCCAGCGCGACTCTGGAGGGGTTGACGCAGACGGTATGGAAGCGGTTCTCCGCAGCTTCGGCGCAGAGCGCGCCGATGTCGGCCGAGGTTGCCCCGGGCGAGAGCAGGGTGTGGTCGATCATGCCCGCCAGGAGGGCGGGCGTCATTTCCATCCCGCGGACCTCGTGAACAGAAAGTCGACGCCTCCTGCCGCGACGTCCACGGTACCGCTCCAGACCGCCACTCCGCCCAGTTCGACCGAGAGATCCCTGCGTCCGGCGGGCAGCGTCATCCTCGCGACGTGGATGCGTGCCGGAAGCGTCAGCCACGCCCTGAGGTCGGCCTGTTCGGTCGCCGCTCCGAGGAGGCTCGCGATGAAACCGGCGCCTTCGGCGAGGAGGCTGTCCTCGTCGCCTGTCAATTCTTCGACGGCCTCTTCGGCCCCCTCCGCGACGGCTGTCTTGACGATGGCCCTGGCCACAGCGCGGGCCAGGTCCCTCGCCGCAAGGTCCTCCAGGTTCCTCGAGGCTATGGCGGAGAGGTCCTCGGCGAGGAAGCCCTCCTCGGAGAGCCCTCCCGACCGCACGACGAGCCTGGGCGAGTCGTACCTGTAGTAGTGGATGGAGGGGACGGCTATCCTCACGAGCCTGTCCTCGCCCCATGACTGGACGGTGCTGGGCTGCCGGCAGGGTATCATCGACTCCTCGACGATCACGACATACTCGCCGTTCAGGCTGTCCGCCCCGCCGTGCCAGGCGATGCCCGGCCAGCTCTGCGCGAATCCGTCATGCAGGTCGGAGAAACCCGGCAGGGCGGCCGAGATCCGCAGGATGTCGGCCTTGACGCGGTCCGGCGCTCCGAGCCCGTAGAGCCCTTCGTAGTCGGACTCGTAGATCTCGAGGCTGTTACGGTAGGCCACCAGGGCGTCGTCGAGATCACCGGTGCTCTCGTAGAGGGCTCCCATGAGATACCGGACGAACGCGTCGTCCCTGTAGCGCGAGGCCTCCTCGTACCGCTCGCGGAGGACGCCCAGCTTGTACCCCACCCGCCTGCACTCGACGATGGCCTCCGAGGGCTGATCCAGCATCGTATAGCACGATGCCAGGCAGTAGTTTATGAAGACCCTCTCGTAGTCGGCCCCCCTGTAGGCCCGGGTCAGGTCGCTGGTGAGGAGCGCGCCGGCCTCCTCGGCCAGGTCGGTGCCCACCAGCATGTCCGAGAGCCTGTCCGCCTCGAGCAGGAGCGGGATGGCCTCCGAGGGCCTTCCGGCCAGCCTGAGCAGGTTCCCCTTCTCCATCAGGAATAGGAGCCTGTCACCCCCGGTGCTGTCGGGGAACTGCTCGTCGAACGCCCTGAGCGCCTCTCCGGGCATGTCCGACGCGAGCCTCGACCTGACCGGCCTCATGGATTCCGTGTAGTCCACGGCGCAGCCCAGGGGCAGCAGGAGGAGCAGCGCTGCGAGGGCCTTCATCCGGCTCTCACCACTCTACTATCTTCTTGATCTCCAGGTTGCCCATCCAGGCCTTGCGGATGGTCTCGACGTCGGTCAGGTCGAGGGAGATCGTGTAGTACACGGCCCTGGTGTCCCCGCTCTCGTCGATGATCGAGTCGAGCGTGCCCATCATGATGTAGTCGGCCCCCAGCTCGCGCCCGAACTCGGCCGCAGTCTCGGGGGAGCCGAAGCGCTGCTGGTCCTCGCGCTCGCCGCGGATCTCGCCGCGCTCCGTCCTGGCGGCGACCACGTCCACGCTGCCGGACTCGATGAACGCCCTCTCTATCTCGTTCATGAACACGTCGGTGGAGATGTGCTCGGTGGTGCGGTTGAGCACGCTGCCGACGACTATCACCGGCCTGTCGCCGCGCTGGTCGCCGTTGAAGTCGGTGAGCCAGGAGCCCGCCATGCAGATCTCGATCATCGAGTCCGCCACCATCCTCGCGTCGGTGTCGTTCCACCAGCCGCTCAGATCGGTGACGGTCTCCGGATCGGTCCTGGTGACCGTCCGCCCGCAGCCGGACACGGCGAGCAGGGTCGCGGAGGCCAGAGCGATCAGAAGCCTTCTTTCCACGGGTCGACCGTCCTCTCTCATCTCGATGCCGCCAGGGGCAGTGGCACCACTCCCCTGAAGGCCACGTTGAAGTAACCGCTTCCGGCATCGGCGATCCCGGTGCCGCCCGGGCGGAAAAGCGTCGCGCAGGGGGCGTCGGCGCCACGCGCCACGTCCGCCGGGGAACCCGGGGGCGAGCCGGTCCACTCCCACATCACGCGCTCGGAGGCGGTGCTGTACCCGGCGAACATGGCCTGCGTCGACAGCCTTCCGAGCAACGATCCCATCGACTCTTCCATCATATCGGCATACGTGCTCATCACGGAGAACACGTCCACTTCGGCAACCAGGCCGTTCCGGGCTGCTAGGGCGAGTTCGGCCGCGGAAGGCAGCCTCCTGCCCTCGGATGCCAGGTAGCTCCTGGCG
This sequence comes from Candidatus Fermentibacter sp., assembly GCA_030373045.1. Classification (NCBI taxonomy): domain Bacteria; kingdom Pseudomonadati; phylum Candidatus Fermentibacterota; class Candidatus Fermentibacteria; order Candidatus Fermentibacterales; family Candidatus Fermentibacteraceae; genus Candidatus Fermentibacter; species Candidatus Fermentibacter sp. The sequence continues at coordinate 8,780 of JAUCPW010000071.1, read as the reverse complement.
CCCTCGAGGGTCACAGAGGCCGCCGGCAGGGCCATGCAGGCCTGGGGCACGGTGAGCCCCGAGCCCGAGGCGTCGCCCGTGAACGGGGTGTATCTCAGGAACTGGAAGTTCTCGTCATACTGACCGGTGATGACGGCCGCGAGCCCCTCCCCGTCCGCGAAGGCCCCGTTGAGCCAGGGCAGGACATCTTCGTAGGACACGGCCGCGGAGTCGACGTAGAAGGACGGAACGGTGCACGGGACCCCGTCTACGGTGATGGTGTCGCCCGGCACGAAGGCCATCCCGGATGGAGGCTCGGGTATGAGGCACCGCGGGCAGAAAGCTTCGTCGACTCCGCTTCCGCACGAGGGGCACACCCATGCCGCCGAGAGAACGAGAAGGATGAAGGCAGTCAAGTCTCCAAGCACCTCCAGGGCCAGTTGCCGGGCCCGCCCGCCGGTACTACCTGACCGGCCGGGCGCGGTTCCAGCGCTTCCGGGCCGTCAGAACGAGGCCCCCAGCGAGACGTAGTGCACGGGCTTCTCCGAGACGCCCGAGAGGTCGGTGGCCCAGGCCGTGTCCTCCCTCAGCAGGAATATGCCCAGATTCGCCCTGAAACCGAAGCCGAAGCCCATGCCGATGTCCTCCAGCCGGAACCCGTCGTCGGCTTCGACCCCTACGAAGGAGGACGGATCGTCGAAGGCCGTTCCCGCGTCGGCGAAGATGACGCCCCTGATGCTCGAGAACGTCATCGGGAGGGGCGCGTCGATCGAGAGCGTCCTCACGAAGGGCACCCTCAGCTCGACGGAGGTCGAGACGTAGTTCCTGCCGGAGAGCTCGGTGTAGTCGAGACCCCTGAGCATGTCGCCGTAGTTCGTGTAGAACCCGAGGATGTCCTCGAACTCCTCCGTCTCGCCGGTCATCACCCTGTGGGGCACGGCGCCGCCCACGAGGAACCTCTGGGGCTCCGAACCCCAGCTCGACGCACCTGCGACCCTGAGCGCGAGGGAGCTCCGCGAACTCATCCAGACGTACTTCCGGAGGTCGGTCGAAACCGTTGTGTACTGCACCATGCCGTCCCAGCCGGGGGCCGTCTCGACGCCGACGGAGAGCCTCTCGCCGAGCCTGGGGCCCACGTGGTCCCACAGCGCGGTGTCGACCACGAACCTGGCGAAGAACGACAGGATGTCGGAGGCGTAGTCGGCGTCGGAGTTCCATACCCCGTCCCTCGTGATGTGCCTGAAGTCGATCCCGCCCAGGGCGTTCACGGCCATCGTGAACGGGTACCTGACCACCGCCCCGCCTCCGGTGTCCACGTCGCGGACCTGCTCGAGATGGTCGTCGGGGAACCTGAAGAGGTACTGGGTCGACTCACGGAAGACGTATCCGCCGTAGTCGGCCCTGTGGGGCATGTAGGTGTAGTAGACCGCCGCGTCGGCATCCTCGACCGGCCCGTTGAAGTTGCCGTTGAGCACCACCTGGTGGTGCGCCAGCACGTCGCTGAACACGAAGGTCGTGTAGCCCTCGAAACCGGAGTAGGAGTCGTAGCCGGCCAGGGCGCTGACGTAGTCGGTCGAGAGAGTGGGGGTGTAGGGAGCGATCCTGACGGGCTGCCCGGCCACGGCCTCCACCGGGGCCGCCTGGGCCGGGGCCTCCTCCACGAGGGCCTGCATCGCGCCCGCGCGGTTCGAGGCGCCGTCCTGCGGATCGGCGGGAGCGGGTGCCGGGGCGATCCGGTCCAGGACCCCGTAGGCCAGATAGACCCCGTAGCCCGGCCAGCTCACCGACGTGAACGAGAGCACCCTGCCGGAATCGGCCCAGGAGGGCGAGTCGATGGATGTGTAGAGGTTGGAGAGGCGCCTCACCGCCCCGGTCGAATCGTACAGGAAGAGATCGGGGAGGCCGCCCGGGTTCCCGAGGAAGGCGATGCCTTCCGGAGTGTCCGCCGGATATCTGATCTCGCTGGTCTCCCTGTGGACGACCTCGAACGAGGGCTCTCCGCCGGCGGCGACCGGATCGATGCGGAGGACGGCCCAGGAACCGCTGCCGGGCTCCTCCGACGCTGCCAGGATGGTCGATCCGGACCAGGAGATGTCGCGCTCGCCGTCGGGCGTGTCCGTCACGCGCCGCGGAAGGCCCCCGTCCCAGACGAAGACGTCCGTCGCCGCCGCCGATCCGTCCATGCCGCAGAAGGCTATGGCCCTGCCGTCGGGTGACCAGACCGGGTCCCGGATCAGGTCCATCCGGAAGGGGAGCTCCTCGGTGCCTTCAGGGGTGGAGATAAGGAGCATGTCTGAACTGACGCCGTGGACGGCGATCGCGAGGGAGTCGCCGCCCGGCGAGAACCCGCAGACCCTGTAGGCCGGAGAGATGCCGGTGTTCGAGAGCCCGCCGGAGGACACGCACCGCCTTATCACCTCGCCCGTCACGGCCGACCTGACCACCACCGAATAGCCGCCCCTGTAGCCCTCGACGCCGGCCACCATCGAGCCGTCGCGGGAGATGACGGTCACCGCCTGGGTGAGGTTGCCGTGGTCTCCGTCCTCGATGACCCTTCCCAGGTCGGACGGGTTCTCGCGCGTCGCGAGCTGGGCCCAGTAGGTCTCCCTCGCCCATTCCTGGAACCTCGCGTCGAACTGGGCCAGGCTCATGTCGAACGCCTCCTCCACGGCATCCGGGAGCCCGCCCCTGTCGGCGATGTTCCGGACGAACTCGTGGAACCGGTCGAGCCCGTACCTCTCGACCATGAAGCGGTAGATGGCCTGCCCCTCGCGGTAGACGAGATAGTCGCCCCGGTTGGACAGCTCCTCTATCGAGACGATCTGGCCCGTGATGATCATGTCGCGGAACTCCGCCTCGGAGGCGGGGTCCCAGCCGGCGGACGTGTACTCCGCCAGGCCCTCGATGGTCCAGAGCGGGGTCGTGCTCATGATGATGTCCTGCAGGCTCCGCCTGTAGAGCATGTCGAAGACGTAGGCGTGGTTGATCTCGTGGGTCAGGACATGCCTGAACTCCGTCCACGAACCGGTGAAGGGCACCACGACCCTGCCCTTGAAGTACTCGGTGAAGCCCCCCACGGCCTCGTCTATCTCGGAATCGATGATCGGGGTCTGGCGGAACGATCCGGGGGACGGGTATGCGACCACGGGGACGGGATGTTCGGGCAGGAATCCGAACTCGGCCGAGAGCTCGTCCAGTTCTGCGGATGATATGGCGAGCACGCTCTCGGCCAGGGCTTCGCATCCCATGGGGTAGTACAGGTCGACCCGGGGGGAGGAGATCGTCCACCATTCGTACCCCTCGATCTGGATCTTGCTCCTCCCGTAGGAGGTGGCGGACGCGACCGAGCAGGCGACGAGCAGAGCGGTGGTGCAGACTTTCATTCATCGCCTCCCTTGGCTGTACCGGACCTCTCGACGAGGCTATACTGACGCCCGACGGAAAAGGTCCCGGAAAGGGAATATGACGACCGACGCCCCGATCCGCTCTGCAGCACCCGGGTTCGCCCTGGCTGCCGCCCTCTCGGCGGTGCTGGCGGCTTCCGCATGCTCGAAGCCGGACGGGAACGCCATCCCGGGGGAGGACAGGGAGTACCTGGAGAACTGGGCATCAAGGCTGGCCCCCTCGATGGTGCTGCCCGATGTCTGCGCGCCTGCGCCCGACACGGCCGGCATCTCCGAACTGATAGCCCTGTGCGATGCGAACCCGGACTACTATCTCTATTTCTACGGCTGCCTCAAGGATTCGATCTCGTCGGTGACGCCCCCGGACCCCGGCTGCCTGACCGACAGCGTACCGGAGATCCGGATCCCCGATTCGCTCACGAACCGGGCTGGTTCACCCTGAGGAACAGCCGGGCGACGTCGCGCCACATTATAAGCACGAACAGAGCCAGTATGAAGAGAACACCCACCTGCTGCATGACCTGGATCGCCCGCCCCGAGAGCCTCCTCCTCGTCATCCCCTCGTAGAGGAGCAGCAGCATCTGCCCCCCGTCGAGGATCGGGATCGGGAGGAGGTTGAAGCACATGACGGCCAGCGAGATGCCCGCCACGGCCTCCAGGAGCCTGCCCAGCCCCTTTCCGGCCTCCTGGTCGAGGGTCTCGGCCACGAAGATCGGCCCTCCCGACATCTCGACCAGCTCCCTGGGGCGAGAGAAGACGGTGGCGAGCGACCTGAAGATCATCACGGCTCCGCCGGTGGCCGACTTCACCGAGTAGAGCAGGGCGTCGGGCACGGGATACCTGAGATTCGTGACCGGGGTGCTCGCCACGACGCCGATCCTGACCATTCCCTCGATCTCCACGGGGCGCAGGCTGGCGGTGTAGACCGAACCGTCCCGCATGTACCTGATCGTCATCTCACGGCCGCGGGCGCCTTCGACCATCCCCAGCAGGTCGGACCATGAGCCGACCGTGTTGCCGTCGACGGTGAGCACGCTGTCGCCCGCCCTGATGCCGGCTTCGTAGGCCGGCATGCCGATGAGGCTCTCCCCCACCACCGGGGGGAGCATGGGGACGAAACCCGGCGTCTCCTCCACCCCGCCGAGGCCGTATGCGGCCGTGATCCTGCCCGAGGCCGTCCCGACGGTGATCTCGCCCGACAGCTCCCCGGACATGGCGGCGGCCACGGCGGCGTAGTCGGCGGTCGGGACGCCGTTCACCGCCAGCACGGTATCCCCCGGCGCCAGGCCGAGGAGGTTCCCGCCCTCCCCGACGATGTTCGAGAAGACCGAGACCTGCTGTCCCACGACTGCCAGGACGAGGAAGAAGAGGACGATCGCGAGGAGGAGGTTGAAGAGAGGGCCGCAGGCGGCCGTGAGCAGCCGGAGGTACCAGGGGCCGTCGGGAGCCGTCTCGCCGGATGTTCCGAGGTCCACCTTCACGTAGCCCCCGAGCGGGATCGCGCCGATGCAGTACTCGGTCTTCCGCCCCCTGATCTTCACGATGTGCGGGGGGAAGCCCATCGAGAACCGCTCGACCGGCAGGCCGGAGAGCCTGGCCGCGACGAAGTGCCCGAGCTCGTGGAAGAAGATGATCGCACCGAATCCGGCAATGGCCGCCAGCACCGTCAGCATGAGCCCTCCAGGAAGGCCCGGGCCACGGCCCTGGCCTCCTCGTCAGCATCGACCAGATCACGATATGAGCCTGCCGCCCGGGGAGCCGTGCGCTCGAGAACGTGCTCGATCACGCGGGCGATTCCGCCGAAGCGTATCCTTCCCGCGAGGAAGGCCGCCACGGCCTCCTCGTCGGCGGCGTTGGCGGCGGCGGGTGCCGTGCCCCCGAGCCTGCCGGCCCCCTTGACAAGCCCGAAGGCGGGGTATCTCCGGGGGTCTATCGCCCCGAAACGGAGGGCGGGCCAGTCCGCGGGGGAGTCGTCCGCGACGAGCCCGGGGGCGCCCCCGCCGAGGAGCGCGTACTGGACGGGCAGGCGCATGTCCGGGGTGCCCATGAGCGCCTTCCAGGAGCCGTCAGCGAGCCTCACGAGCGAATGCGCGATGCTCTGGGGATGGAGCACGGCGTCGACGGGGATGCCGGGGAAGAGCCACTCGGCCTCCAGGACCTCGAACGCCTTGTTCACCAGCGTCGCGGAATCCACCGTGATCCTGGGCCCCATCCTCCATGTGGGATGTGCCAGCACCTCCGCGGGGCCGGCGCCTTCGGCGGCCTCCGGAGACGAGTCGCGGAGGGCGCCTCCGCTCGCGGTCAGCATGATGCCAAGGGGTCTCTGGGCCTCTCCCGCCAGGCATCTCGCGATGGTGCTGTGCTCGCTGTCGACGGGCTCCACCAGCCCCCTGGCGACATGCCCCTCGAGCAGGCACCCTCCGGTGACGAGGCTCTCCTTGTTGGCAAGGGCCAGAGGGAGCCCGTGCGAGGCCGCCATGAGGCTGGCCCGGAGCCCTGCGAACCCCGTGATCGCATTGAGTACGATGTCGCAGCCGTCGAGCGCCCGTTCGAGGATGCCCTCCCCGTCGGATGCACCGTCGGGACGGATCGCGGCCGGGAATGCGGAGGGGAACTCGGCCGACTGCCGGGCGAGGAGCGCCGTGTTCGACCCGCAGACCAGCGAGTGGACGGAGAGAAGGCCGGGGTTCGCGCGCACCACGTCGAGCGCCTGAACCCCGATGGACCCGGTGGACCCGAGGATCGCCACCTTCCTCACTAGACGGCCCCCGCCGCCATCGCCAAGAGCAGCGCAACCGGCGCGGCCGTGGCGATGCTGTCCGTCCTGTCGAGGATCCCGCCGTGCCCGGGCAGGAAGGTTCCCGAGTCCTTCACGCCGGCGTCCCTCTTGAAAGCCGATTCCAGAAGGTCGCCGAATGCGCCGGCGAGGCCGCACGAGAACCCCGCTGCGGCCAGGGTCGCCGTGCCGAGAGGCATGCCCCCGGAAAGGCCGAGCGACATCGCGGCGGCCGTCGATCCGGCGAGGCCCGCCGCTAGACCCTCGACGGTCTTGCCCGGGCTTATGCCGGGCGCCAGCCTGTGCCTGCCGAAGGCGCAGCCCGCGAAGTACGCGGCCGTGTCGCCGGCCCAGCACGAGACCAGGGGCAGCAGTGCGAGCCAGGGGCCTTCGGAGCCCGCCCGCAGCCTTGCGATCGATCCGAGGCCCAGCGCCCACAGCATCGACATCCAGCCTGCCCCGGCCACCCCGGGGATCGATCCGCCGGGGTTGCCCTTCCTCATCATCGGTATCGAGAGGATCAGGCCGGGCAGCGGCAGGGCGAAGGCCCCGAACCGCGGGAGCATGGCGAAGCATACAGCCGCTGCTGCGGTGGAGACGGCCTGCGCGATGCGCCCGGCGGCTCCGGCGGAGGGGGATGAGAGCCTCGAGATCTCGCAGCCGGCGCCCGCGGCGGCCAGGGCGCACAGCACGATGGTCGGGGCGGATCCCGGCCAGTCGGGCAGGATGGCCAGGAGCACGGCCGCCAGGGCGGCGAGGGCTCCGGCCGAGCGCCTCGCGAGGGCGGGGAACCGGGCGGTCACGCGAGTCCGCCGAAGCGTCTCTGCCGCGCCGAGTAGACCCTCAGGGCTTCGTCGAGGTGCTCCTTCCTGAAGTCGGGCCACAGCACCTCCGGGAAGTAGAACTCGGAGTACGCGCTCTGCCAGAGCAGGAAGTTGGATATCCTCTGTTCGCCGCTGGTCCTGATGACGAGATCCGGGTCGGGCACGTCGGGCAGGTAGAGCCTCCGCGAGATCGCCTCCTCGTCGACGGCCGACGGATCGAGGGCGCCCGAGGCGACCTCGGCGGCAATCCTGCGGGCGGCGTCGGCGAGTTCCGCCCGGCCTCCGTAGTTGAGCGCGAGGATGAGCTGCAGGCCCCCGTTGCCCTCGGTGCGCCGGATGGCCGAGAGGAGGTCGCTGCGCGGCCCTGCCGGCAGGCCTTCCAGCCTGCCCATGGCCCTTATCCTGACGTCCTTGCGTTCGAGTTCCTCGAGGTTGCGCCTTATGAACGAGCGCAGGAGGCTCATGATGAGAGAGACCTCGGCCCGGGGGCGGCTCCAGTTCTCGGTGGAGAAGGCGAAGAGCGTGAGGTGGCGGACCCCGTTCTCGCCGCACCATTCCACGGCCTGGTGGATCGAGGTCTCGGCGGCCCTGTGCCCCTCGGTCCTGGCGAGCCCACGGCTCCGGGCCCACCGCCCGTTGCCGTCCATCACGATAGCTATGTGGACCGGAGGGTTCAACCTAGACCTCCGTGATCTCCTCTTCCTTCGCCTTCAGGATGCGGTCGATCTCGGAGACGGAGCCGTCGGCCACCTTCTGGACCTCCTCGAGCAGCCTCTTCTCCTCGTCCTCGGAGACCTCGCCGTTCTTCCGCGCCTTGTGGACGGCATCGTTCCCGTCCCTCCTGAGGTTCCTGACCGCGGTCCTGCCCTCCTCGGCCATCCGGCGGACCATCTTGAGCAGGTCCTTCCGCCTCTCCTCCGAGAGCTTGGGGATCGGGATGCGGATCACCTGTCCGTCGATCGCGGCCCTGAGGCCCAGCTCGCTGGACTCCACGGCCTTCACGATGGCGGCTGCGGTGGACTGGTCCCAGGGCTGGACCACCAGCATCCGCGGCTCCGGGGCCGATATCCCCGCGACCTGCCTGAGAGGCATGGCCGACCCCCAGCATTCCACCCTGATGTTGTCGAGGAGTGCGGGACTGGCCTTGCCCGTCCTGATGCCGGTCATCTCGCGGGACGTGTTGGTGACCGTCTTCTCCATCTTCTGGCGGATCTCGTCGTTCAGTCCTGACATTCCAGCGACCCCTCTCCTACGAGCGTGCCCGTGGAACCGTCCCGCAGGGCCCTTGAGACGCCGGCGGGATCCGTTGAGTCGAAGACGAGGAACGGCAGCGAGTTGTCCCTGCAGACCGCCACGGCCGCCGCATCCATCACGCCGAGCCCCCTCGAGAGGACCTCGTCCCAGGAGAGCCGCGAGAAGCGCCTGGCCCCGGGATGGAGCTTCGGATCCATGTCGTACACGCCGTCGACCTTTGTTCCCTTGAGGAGCAGCCTGCACCCGGTCTGGACGGCCCTGAGCGCCGCGGCCGTGTCGGTCGAGAGGTACGGGTTGCCGGTGCCGCCCGCGTAGATCGCGATTGCCCCGGAATCGAGGACGCGGGACGCCTCGTCGTGGGAGTAGGTGGTGAGGCCCTGCACCGTGAAGGCCGTGAGCACCGACGCGCGTCCGCCGGCCTTCTCGATCGCGTCCTGCAGGGCGATTGCGTTGATGACGGTGGCCAGCATCCCCATCGAGTCGGCCCTGTTCCGGGAGATGGAGGCTGTCTCTTATACACATCTCCGAGCCCACGAGACAGCG
>JAUCPW010000070.1 GCA_030373045.1 Candidatus Fermentibacter sp. | reverse complement strand
CGCTGTCTCGTGGGCTCGGAGATGTGTATAAGAGACAGCGATCAGGGATGTGTCGACCCGCGTATCGAAGCAGTCGCCGTTCGGCCGGCTGTTGAGGACTCCGTATACCGGCACCGAAGCGGAATCCAGTATCCCTGACGAAAGATCGCGGGGGCAGGCCACTGCGACGACCATGCCGGGTCTCGCCTCCTCCACCGCCCTGCGCGCGGCGGTGCCGCCCGTCGCGATCGACAGCCCGATTCCGCGCTTCCCCGCGAGTTCGAGCAGGGCCGCCATGTCGCACGCGCCGCACCTCGTACAGAGGGAATGGTCGTGGACTATCCGGTGGACGCAGACGTGCGTCTGGAGGCAGTGGGGAAGCAGCAGGAGCACCCTGTCCGGGGTCAGGCCCCCGGAGCGCAGGACGCCCTCCAGAGCCCTGTCGTTCACCTCGACGACCATGGTCTCTGCAAGCAGGGCCTTCTTCGCCCCGGGGGGCATCGCGATCCGGAGAGCGTGATACGAAACCCCGAGCAGGCCTATGAGCAGTCGGCGCATCCCGGGGGCCATGGAGGCCGATGCGGCGATCTGGGGAAGCAGTACGGCCGCGGCGGAAAGGGCTGCCCAGCCGGCTCCCCCCGTGGCCGCCATCAGGAGGAGTCCGACCAGGAGGAATGGCATGGATGCACCCAGCAGCCCGGCTCTGAAGAGCAGGACCGACCTAGCCAAGGGGTTCCCCGGGAAGGGGTCGGTAGCCCGCCAGGAACGCGCCGCCGTCCATCGCCTTCCTCGATTCGGGCTGGAGCCTCAGGAGCTCCATCGAGCCTTCACCGCATCCCGCGAGGAGCCGTCCGTCACGGACCGCCAGCGAGCCGGCGGGAATCGTGCTGTCGGATGCGGCCGCGGCCAGGACCTTGAGCAGCCTGCCCCGGAACGATGTCCTGGCGCCGGGCGCCGGGGCGAAAGCACGCACCGTCCTGAGCAGCTCCCCCGCCGGCCTGCTCCAGTCGAGCAGGGCCTCCCGGTCCGTCAGTTTGTCCGCGTGAGTGGCCTCGCCGGACTGAGGAGCCGGTTCCAGGAGTCCCCCCAGGTATCCGTCGATGATCCCTCCCATCTCGCGCGCGGCCAGTTCCGCCAGCCGCGAGGAGAGCATCCCGGAATCCTCGTCCTCCCCGACGGGGGTCCGGATGGCGCTCACCACGGGCCCCGTGTCCCAGCCGGAGTCGGTCAGCATGAAGGAGATCCCGGTCTCCGGGTCGCCTTCGAGTATCGCCCTCTCCACCGGACAGGGTCCGCGGTGCCTGGGCAGGAGGGAGGGATGCACGTTGAGCACGCCCTGCGGGAACAATGCGATGAACTTCGCGGGGAGCCACAGGCCGAAGGCCGCGGAGACCGCGAACCGGCATCCCTCGGGGACCCCGGCGACCGATGACGGATGGGCGGTCTTCACGACCGGCAGCCCGAGGGTGCAGGCCGCCGCGGCGACCGGGGTGACGGATTCCCTAAGCCCGCGTCCCGCCTTCGAGTCCACCCGGGTCACCACGAGAGAAGGGCGGTGGCGTGACCCTGCGAGCGATTCGAGGATGGGTACGGCAAAGGCGGCCGTCCCGAGGAAAACGGGTCCCGGAGGGGATCCGGTCATCCTCCGGCCAGCTTCTGGAGCTTCGCCCTCAGCAGTTTGCGCCTCAGGGCGCCGAGCCTGTCGACGAAGAGGATGCCGTCGAGATGGTCGTTCTCGTGCTGGGCTGCGCGTGCGGCCATACCGTCGAGTTCGAGCTCGAACCGGACGCCCGAGGGGTCGAGCGCGCTCATCCTGAGAAGCGACGGCCTGGTCACGGGTTCGTAGATGCCGGGCACGCTGAGGCATCCCTCCTCCCGCCTGGACGGAGGTCCGTAGGCTTCGAGCTTCGGATTCACGAACACCCTGTGGCCGCAGAGAGAGGGCAGCATCGAGGTCTCCAGGATGAAGACCCTGATGTTCTCCCCTGCCTGCGGCGCCGCGAGGCCGATCCCCTCCTCCTCCGTCAGCAGCCTGTCCATCTCCGGCAGGAGCTCGCCGAGGAGGGACGCGTCGGCGGCCGGATCCACATCCCTCGATACCGATCTCAGCCCGGGCGATCCGAAGATGCGGATCGACCTCACTGATCCGCCTCTGGGCCCTTCTCGATCAGGGCGATGGCCGACCTGTCCAGGTCGATCTTCACGCCGTCGGCGATCCTGACCGAGACCACCTCGCCCTTGATGGCGGCCACCACGCCGTGGATACCGCCCGTGGTGACGATCCTGTCGTCCTTCTTGAGCGAGTCGCGCATCGATTTGAGGTCCTTCTGCTGCTTCTGCTGGGGTCTGATGATCAGGAAGTAGAAGATCGCGACCATGGCCACGATGGGCAGGAGACTCGTTAGGCTGGTCGGATCCATGCAGCCCGGCTGCATCGCCCCGGTGGAGTCGGCGGCCTGGGATACCGTGGCGGCGAGGGCGAGATCGTGAAGGAGGCAGGCCATGATCATAGTGTCTCCCGTTCTTTCATTTCCTGGGTCTGGGAAGGCTGCTGGAGAGCCCTACCCAGCTCCCTGCAAGCCCGGTTGCGGCACCGAGGAACAGCACTCCGGCGATCCAGCGGCCGGGAAGGAACTCGTGGCCTATCGATCCGGAGAGGATGAGCGATACGGCATATGTGAACAGCAGCCCGCCGGCGGCCCCGGCTACGCCGGAGACGAGCCCCTCGAGCAGGAACGGCCCCCTGATGAAACCGTCGGATGCCCCGGAGATGCTCATGATCTCGACCGTGAGAGCCCTTCCGGCAACGGCGAGCCTGATCGCTCCGGCTACGACGAGCGAGACTCCGAGCAGGACCATCGTTCCGGCGAAGAGATCGAGCCTGTGGAGCGTCCCGATGAGGCTGGTCAGCCCCGGGAGGTAGCTCTCGCCGTACACCACGTCATACACGCCCTCGAATCCCGAAAGCGAACCGGCGAGCGTCGCCATCCTGTCGGAGTTCCTCCAGGAGGGCAGCAGGGCGATCTGGAGGGATGCGGGGAGCTGGAATCCCTCTCCCATCAGGTCGAGGAGCCCTGCCCTGTCGGGGATCTCGGCCCTGAATACCGCCTCCGCCTCGGCCGGAGAGACGTAGTAGACGGACAGCACTCCGTCCATTCCGCTCACGATGTCGGCCAGCGCGCGGGCATCGGCCTCCGCCGTGCCCGTCTCGAGGAAGACCTCGATCCCGACCTCGCTCTGCTCACGCTCCAGGATCCTCCTGAGATTCCAGGTGACGACCAGGAAGGTGTCGAACACGACGAACGACAGGCTCACCATGAGAAACGTCGAGGCAAGGGCGGACTTCTTGCCGCTCATGTTGAGCCAGGTCTCCCTGATGACGGGCATGGCGGGGATCACACGTACTCCCCCGGCCTGAAGTCCGACGGATCCCTCAGGCGGCCCTGGTCTATGAAGACGAGCCTGGCGAGCCCCGGAGGAATCTGCCTGGGGTCGTGCGTGGCCATCAGGACTGCGGTGCCGCTCCTGTTTATGTCCACCAGGAGCTCGATGACCCTGCGGGAGACAATCGGATCCAGATTGCCGGTGGGCTCGTCGGCCAGCAGCACGGAAGGATGCGCCACCATGGCCCGGGCCACGGCAACTCTCTGCTGCTCGCCGCCCGAGAGCTCGTGGGGCATGGACAGCCGCCTGTGGCTGAGCCCCAGCTCGCCGAGTAGGGAGAAGACCCTCTTACGTACGGCGCGCGGGCCGGCGCCTGCCACCTGCAGGGGCAGCGCCACGTTGTCGAAGACGGTCCTGTCCGGCAGGAGCCTGAAGTCCTGGAAGACCACGCCAATCTTCCGGCGGAGCTCGTGGAAGTCGGACGGCTTCATCCTGTCCGAAGCGAAGCCCGCCACCTCCACGCGGCCCCTCGAGGGAAGATCGCCCATCCATATCAGCCGGAGTATCGTCGTCTTCCCCGCCCCGCTCGGGCCGGTCAGCACCACGAACTCGCCGGGATCCACGGTGAAGGAGACGTCCTCGAGAGCGGGCCACTCGGAATAGGATCGGCAGACCCTGTCGAACCTTATCATCGCACGTGCCCCCGGCACCGGAGGTGCCGGCCCGGGACGGGCACTGCGGGAGGCGATCCCCCGGCGGGATCAGGCCTGACCGGCACTGCCGGGCGCTCCATCGGGCGTGACTTCGTGGAAGAGAGACGGACGGTCGCGCCTGGCCACCTGCCTGCCGGCGGGCAGGGCGTCGACGATGAACGACGCATCACGGCCGTCGGGCATGGACATGTCGATCCTGTCGCCGGCGGATATCTTCGCAGCCGGCTTGGCGGTCCGTCCGTTGATCCTGACGAATCCGCCGTCGCAGGCGTCGCCGGCGAGGCTCCTCGTTCTGAGGATGCCTGCCAGCCGGAGGAAGACGTCAATCCGCATCCCGGGTGTAGATGACGGGCACCGCCGTCCGGAGGGAGTCGACGAGCGAGTTCAGCCCGTGAGTGTAGACGACGTTCCTCACCAGGTCGTCGAGCCAGTCGCGTTCGAAGCCGGTCCAGTCGAATCCCTGCGTGGCGCCGTCGTCCCTGATGATGGCATAGGCTGATGCGTCACCGAGGAGGACGGGGCCGGATATCGACCCGGGGCTGGACGACGCCAGGAGTCCGGCCGCCTCGGGGATGGAGTTCTCGACCAGCACGATGCCCAGGGTTCCGCCGTCCCTCGATGACAGGGGATCGGCGCTCCACCGCAGGGCGGCCTCCCCGAAGGAGACGGTGCCGGACCTGACGAGCGAGGCCACCGAGTCGGCCAGGCTGCCTGCACTGTCGGCATCATCCTGTTCCAGCTCGAGGAGGATCAGGATGTGACTCGCCGTCATCATCCCGGTCGAATCACGGGAGTCGAGCCTCGCGAGGTGCGCCCCGTAGGGAGAGAGGAACGGCCGGGACATGCCGCCCGGCTCGAGGGCGTCCAGGGCGGCCACGAACGTGGGGGTCATGTCGCCCGGTCCGAACTGGCCCAGGAAGCCGCCTTCGGCCGCCGAACCAGGATCCTGGGAATACTGCACGGCCAGGTCGTCGAAGGACTCGCCGGCCGAAATCCTGTCGGCGAGACCCGCGAGGAACGCCAGGGCCGAGTCGGCCTCCGGCCCTCCGGGGAGCACGGGTATCAGGATCCACGACAGGTTCCTGGGCATCAGCTCCTCTTCGAGGATGTCGAGATTGGAGTTGAGGTAGCTCACGGGGTCGGCGGGCAGCGTTTCGAGAAGCTTCGACGTCTTCGACTGGACGAAATCCGAGACGGCCCGCTGCTCACCCATGAGGTCCGAGAGCTGCAGCCTGAGTTCGTCCTCGGAGAGCCCGGCCTCCGCGAGAGCCGTGAGATACTGCTGTTCGGATCCGAACTCCTCCCTCATCTCCTCGATCCTGCCTTCGACCATGGCCGCGACCGCCTCAGGGCCGGGGAAGAACCCGGCGTCCCTGGCGCCCTCTACCAGGAGCCTCTCCTCGACGATCTCCGAGAGGGCGACGGCGAAGGAGGCGGAGTCGTCGGGGACGGGACGCGAGAGGGTCTCAGCCGTCGCAGCGAGCCTGTCGGAGATCTCCGATCTGAGGATGGGATAGTCGCCGACCACAGCCTCGATCCGGTCGGCGGTACCCCAGGCGGAAACCAGGATCATCAGCGCCAGCATGACTCATCGACCTCTACTTCCCTGACTGCCCTGGCGGCGTCCAGGAGGCTGTCCACCACGGCGAGCCGCCCCTGTTCGAGCATCACCTGGGACAGGCTCTGTACAACCCTGGCCGTGTCCGTCAGCGGCCTCGTCTCGGTCACCAGGAAGATGTGCCATCCGAGATCGGAGCCCACCACTCCGCCCAGTCCCTCCAGGCGGCCCGTGACGGCCGGAAAGCCCCTGCCCGTGAGTTCGCCCCCTACCATGAACCCCATGTCACCGCCGATTGCAGCCTTCTGGCCCAGGGAGAGGTTCTCGGCCGTCACCTGGAAGCTCTGACCGGCCGAGATCCTTGCCCGGAGCGATTCCGCCGCGAGGCTGTCGGCGGTCAGTATCTCGAAGTAGTGCCTCTCGACGAGGTACAGCAGGCTGTCGGTGCGCATGAGGGCCATCACCTCGTCGGCCGTGGGCTCCTCCACCGACGCCAGGGCCGACTCGAGGATCAGGTCGCGGAGATAGAGCTGTCTGGCCCTGCGCTGGATGAACCCGGAGACCACAGGATCCTCGAGGCCCGATTCGACCGCGAGCTGGGCAAGCAGCTCGTCCTCGACCCACGATTCGGGCCCGGGCCCGGCTCCGACAAGGCTTATCTCGTCGGCATAGAGGCACCTGTCACCGACGCTCGCGGCCACATGGCGATCAGGATCGGCGCCGCCTCCACCGGTGGCCGGCATCCCGTCGTCGACGGCGGCGGACCGGCCTGCGAGAAGGAAGGCCCCCAGGATGACCATGACGGAGACGGCCACCGCGACCGCCGGCAGCAGCCTGCCGGTCCCGGCACCGTTGCCGGGCTCACTGGCTGACGTGCTCAAGCAGTCTCTCCGGATATACCGAAACGGCATGGAGGGTCTCGAGGGAGTCGAGCAGGGTCATGACGGCTGTTTCCTGTGCGTCCATCATGAGCTCGTCACCTGCGAGCTGGAAGATCTCCTCGTCGGACGGGGCCGGCACGATGGGCCTGGTCTCCAGCAGCTTGATGATGTGGAACCCCATGGAAGTCTCGATTATGCCGCTCGTCTGACCCGGGGACAGGGAGAAGGCGGCCTCCTCGAACCCGAGCACGGCCTGGCCGCGGCGGAGCCAGCCGAGGTCGCCGCCCTCGGCTGCGCTGGGGCAGATCGATATCTCCTGGGCCAGGACGTCGAAGCTCTCGCCCGCCTGCAGCCTGGCCTGGGCAGCCTGAGCCTGCGCCATGTCGGGGAGCAGTATGTGCCTGGCGTGGATCTCTATCTCGTAACTGCCCCTCCAGGCCGACACGTAGTTCTCGACCGTGAGGAGGGACGTCTCCACGTCCGCGGTCTGCTCTCCGAGGTAGGCCTCCAGAAGGATCTGCCGCACCGCCTGGTCGATGGCATAGGCGATCTCGGGCCTCTGATCCATGCCGTCGGCCATGGCGGCACGGACCACCAGCTCTTCGCGCACCCAGCTCCTGAGCATCTCCTCGGCTTCGGCCTCGCTGCCGACCGCCAGATACTGCCGGTTCTCCTCCCCGCCCACCATGGCTACGAGCTGTTCCCATGTGAGGGTGGACTCGTCGACAGAGGCGAGCACGTCGGCCCGGGCCGCCGTGGGAAGCAGGATGAGAATCGTCGCGGCGAGGACAGCATATCGCATTGGAAACCCCCGTCTCGTTTCAGTAGGAACCGGACCACGGATCGACGTTCTCGACCGCGGAAGTGTCTATCTCTACACCCATGTCGGCAGCCAGTTCCTCCATGAAGGAGTCGAAGGTCTCCTGGATGCGCACGGCCCTGCAGTCGTCCGTCAGGATGCCCCAGATCTCGGCGGGTTCGGCGGGCTGCCCGGGCAGGATCTCCACGACCTGGAAGTAGGCTCTGGCCCCCTCCACGCCCATCTCGAGCGGACCGCAGACGACACCCGGAGACTGCGAGAACACCGCATCCGCGATCGCTCCGAAGGCCTCCGCCGGCTGAGGCGGTGTGGGGGCGGGGGAACCGGATTCGTCGACGAAGGTCCAGGGGGAGAGCTCGTCGAAGGAATCAGGGGTCCCGACCGAATCGGCCGCCTCCTCCGGGAGGTAGGCCAGCAGTGCGGACCTTCGCTCGGGGATCATGTAGGAAGCCTCGTTCGATTCGTACCAGGCCATCACCGCGGCCGAATCGGGCGTCTCGACCGCATCCAGCACGTTCAGCCGGAGAAGGTGCTCGACCGAAGCCATGGCCGCGACCGGTGCGAGGATCGAATCCGGCACGCCCTCCGAACGGGCTCTGGCGGCCGCCCACCTGGTCTGTGCCACGGAGCCGACGTAATACCAGAGATCTATGCCGGCGCCGGCTCCCGACTGGGCCGGCGGCAGGAACGCCGAAAGCTCGACGGGGGGGTTGCCGAAGAAACGCCAGCGTCCCGTGCGGGTTGCCAGATCGACCATGTCGCCTGCCGTCACCTGTCCGCCGGTGTAGAAGGCCAGCACCTCCGACCTGTCGATCCCGGATGTGTCCGGCATCCCGTACTGGCCGCCTTCGACCGAGAGCCTGCGGCCGAGAGCCTCGATGGCCGCGCTCCTCGGATCGAGCGCCAGTTCCGACTTGAGCACCTTCTGGAATGCCGATACCGCGACCTCGGGGGGCACGGAATCGAGAAGGGCCTCCTGCCCGGTCTCGAGTTCGGCGACTGCCCAGGCGCCGTAGAGGGGTGCAATGAACGGCCCGGTTCCGGCATGGCCCGAGAACGCCTCCTCGATGTCCGCCGGGAACTGCCAGAGGTAGCCGTCCATGCGCCTGTAGCTCGAACCGTCCGTGCTCCAGGGCGCCAGGGCCATGGGCATGCCGGCCGGGAAGTCCGGGGAGCCCCATGTGTCGAGTGCGTGAACCGCACTCATGCTGTCCGGCAGGAGTATCACTTCCAGGGAGAACGTGCGGGACAGATCGATGAAGTCCTCCATGTCGGGGTTTTCCTGCATGTAGGCGGAGAACCTCTGCTCCGTCCAGGAAGCCGACAGGGCGGCATCCTGGTAGAGTGACACCCACCATTCCGATCCGGGTGCGCCCATGCGCTCCGCGGCCTGCTCGAGGAGGTCCTTGTCGATCAGCCTCTCGACGAGCGAGAGCCTTCCTCCGGGAGAGAGCACCTCCACCTGCTCGGAAGGGCTGAGCCGCTGGAAGGCCTGCTCGAAATCCTGCTCCGTGATCTGCCTGTCGCCCACTGTGGCCAGCACGTCGGGCTTCGACCCGCATCCGGCTGCGAGGACGACGGCCGCAAGACCCAGCGCTCCATAACGCATCGGTGTCACCTCTCGAAAATGTGGGTGTAGTCGGGTATTGATAGCATCTCAGGCGAGCAGCCGCAATATGGAGGTCACCGACCCGGTCGTCTCTCCGGGGCCGGCGCAGTCGATCCCGATGACCATCCTGCCGGTCTTCTCATGCCTTATGGAGAGGCCGGGTCTCCCGGAGAGCGCCTTCGAGGCCTGGGCGCCCCTCCCGGGGCCGAGGACGATGCGCACCGACCTGCCGCTCCCGATCACTTCCTCCGCGCCCGCGCCGCGAGCCAGGAGATGGATCCTCGCCCTCTCCGCGCAGTTCACCACCTGCTCCGGAGGGTCGCCGAACCTGTCCCTCACGAAGCCCTTCCAGTCCTCTATCTCCGACTCGCTCCCGGCCCTCCAGACGTACCTGTAGAGGCGCACCCTCTCGACGACGTCCGGCATGTAGTCCTCGGGCAGGAAGGCCTCCATGGGGAGCTCGATCCTGACCTGCTGCACGGCATCCCCGGCCGATCCCGAAAGCCTCTCGGCCTCCTCACGTATGAGGGACTCGAACATCGAGTACCCTATGGATTCGATGTGGCCGTGCTGCCGCGCCCCCAGGAACTCGCCCGCACCCCTTATCTCGAGGTCCCTCATGGCCATGTGCCATCCGGACCCCAGCTCGGTGAACCTCTGGATCGACTCGAGCCTGTTGCGGGCCTCCGGGCTCATGCCGGCCCTGCCGGCTGGATGGATCAGGTAGCAGTATGCGCGGAGGTAGCTCCTCCCGACGCGCCCCCTGAGCTGGTAGAGGTCGGCCATCCCGAACGTGTGGGCGTTGTCTATGAAGATGGTGTTCACCCTCGGCAGGTCGAGGCCGGATTCGATGATCGCGGTCGACAGGAGCACGTCGCAGTCTCCCTGCATGAAGGAGGACATCACGTCCTCGAGCTGCTCGGGCTTCATCTGGCCGTGGGCCGTGGCGATCCTGACGCCCCCCAGGAAGCCCGCGAGTTCGGCCCGCACCTTCTCGAGGGTGTGGATCCGGTTGTGGACGAAGAAGACCTGCCCTTCGCGCTCCAGCTCCCGCTGGATGGCCGTCTGTATCACCCTTCGGTTGAAGGTGACGAGCTCGGTGTGGATGGGGTACCTGTCGCGCGGCGGGGTGGCGATGATGGAGATGTCCCTGAAGCCCGAGAGGGCCATGTGCAGCGTCCTGGGGATCGGAGTAGCGGTCATCGAGAGGGTGTCCACCGAGGTCCTCATCTCCCTGAGGTATTCCTTCTGTCTGACCCCGAACCGGTGCTCCTCGTCGATTATCACGAGCCCCAGCCTGTTGAAGCGCACGTCCTTCGAAAGCAGCATGTGGGTCCCGATCACTATGCCGGCCGTGCCTTCCGCCAGTTCCTCGAGCACCTTCCGCCTGGTCTCCCTGTCCTGGAAACGGCTCAGGCAGGCCACCTTCACCGGGAACTCGGCCAGCCTGTCGCGGAAGGTCTGGTAATGCTGCTCTGCGAGGATCGTGGTGGGCACCATCACGGCCACCTGCCTCCCGGCCTCGGCCATCCTGAACGCCGCACGGAGCGCCACCTCCGTCTTGCCGTACCCGACGTCGCCGCAGACCAGCCTGTCCATGGGCGTGTCGGAGAGGAAGTCCCGTTTCGTCCTGTCGATGGCCTCCTGCTGGTCGGGCGTCTCCTCGAAGGGGAAGGTCCTCTCCAGGGTCTCCATCAGGTGTCCGGCCGGGCCTAGGGGTTCGCGCCTCCTGGCCATCCGCTCCGCATAGATCACTGCGAGCCTGCCGGCGATCTCGCCCGCGCGGGCCCTCGCCCTCGAGACCTTCGCGTTCCACTGGCCGGTACCGATCCTGTCGAGCTGCGGGGAGGCATCGCCGGGGACCATGTACCTGTGGACCTGACCGACCTCGGAGACCGGGATGAGCAGCCTGTCGCCGTCGGCATACTCGATGGCCAGGCAGTCCAGGATTTCTCCTCCGGACTCCACCCTCTCAAGGCCCCTGAACAGCCCGACGCCGTACTGCCTGTGGACCACGAGGCTCCCCGGCGGGAGATCGTCGACCGACGAAACCGCCTCGCCGCCCCTGAAGCGCCTCACGATGCCGGGCCTCCGCCTGCCCGAGAGCAGCCGCCGTTCGACGAGCACCGCAATCCTCTCCTCCGGCATCCTGAAACCCTCGGAGAGGGAGGCCACGTCCACGGACACGGAGGACTCCAGCGCAGGCGGCAGGAGGGAGCGGAAGGTCTCGGCCTCGGCAGGCGTGTCGCAGCAGATCCCGATCCTGTATCCCTCCGACCTCCACTGGGCGAAGAGCCGCATCATCTCCTCGGGATGGCCCAGGAAGCTCTCCTGCGGCATGGTGTGCGTGTAGCAGTCGACGTCGGAGGAGGGAGCCAGCTCCATCACGAGCGACCTGGGGCAGGCCGCCAGTGCCGCGAGCACCTGGTCCGGCTCGAAGAACTGGTCTCCGAACCCGAAGGGCAGGCTCCCGGGGAACGACTCCCGCAGGACGGCGTGCGAGGATTCCATCGATTCGCGGATCCTGTCCGGCTCGACCAGGACGACGGTGCCGATCGAGGGCAGGTAGTCGAGGAGCGACGAAAGCCCGTCCATGAAGACCGGGAGATGGTGCTCGATGCCGGGAAAGCTGGTCGAGCTCATCAGGAGCGGCTCCAGGACGTGTCCATCGCCCAGCCTCTCCAGAGCGGCGTCCCATGCCTCGGGGGGGAGGAACACCTCCCTGGCCGGGAGGAGCGTCACCGACTGGACCTCCCTGATGCTCCTCTGGGACCTCTGGTCGAAGATCCGCAGGGACTCGACCTCGTCCCCCGCGAACTCGAGTCTGACGGGGTTGTCCAGGCCGAACGAGCCGACGTCGATCACTCCTCCGCGGAGCGCCCACCTGCCCTGCTCGTAGACCGAGTCCTCGCGGGCGTAGCCGGCGGAGACCAGCCAGCTCCCGAGGGCGTTCATCTCGATCTGCATGCCCCTGTAGACCCTGAGGCGCTCGAAGCGGGCGGGGGGCGGGATCTTCTTGACGAGGGCCTGGGCGGGGACGACGACTATCGTCCCGGCCCTGCCGGATGAGAGCCCGGCCATGCACTCGACCCTGTCCGCGACGACTCCTGGATGGGCGGGTTCGCCCTCGTAGGGGAGCATGTCGTACTGGGGGAAGTACAGGACCTCCCCTGTTATGGCCCGGAGATCGTCCCGCAGGCTCTCGGCTTCACGCGGGGAAGGCGCGACCACGACCGTGGGGCCTGCCAGCCTGTGGACCGATGCGATAGCCAGGCTCCGGGCGGCGCCACCCAGCCCTCCCGAGCGGGTGGTCCTGAGGGTGGACACACGGTCGAGCAGGGAGGAGAAGACCCCGTCCCAGTAGAGCTCGTCGGCCAGCCATCCTCCGGGGGCGCGATCCTCAGGGGGCAACTGGCTCCTCCGGAGGAGGGGGGAGATCGTCCGACATACGGGCCCAGCAGGCTTCGATAGCCGTGACTCCGGCCTGGAACGCCTCGAGTTCGGCGCCCTCGAGTGGGTCGACCGGCGGCAGGATCTCCTCGGAAGGGTTCACGTACGTCCCGTTCCTCTTCATCTCGAAATGGACGTGGGGGCCCGTGGAGAGCCCCGTGGAGCCCACATAGCCGATGATCTCGCCCTGCCTCACGTAGGTCCCCACCGACTGCCCGGCGGCGAACGAACTCATGTGGCCGTACCCCGTCTCGTAGCCGTTGCCGTGCCTGATCCTGACGAGGTTGCCGTAACCGCCGCTCGACTGCCTCACCGTGATGACCCCGTCGCCGACCGCGTAGATCTCGGTGCCTTCCGGAGCCGCGTAGTCGGTTCCGTTGTGGGCCCTGCTGTAGCCCAGGACGGGATGGAGCCTCGACCCGGAGAAGGGAGAGCTGATCCGGCCGAACGGCACGGGCATCTTGAGGAACATGGTCCGGATCGATGCCCCGTCGCGGTGGTAGTGGTCGAGGACGGCGACGTCCGACGAGTCGGGGACGTGGTAGAACGGGAAGACCTCGATGGTCCTCCCGGCGGCGAAGGCGTACTTGACCGCTATGATGCGCCTGAAGCCGGTCTCCGAGGCGTCGGGGTACCTGACCTCCTCGAGGAGGATGAAGACCCTGTCGCCGGACTGGACGTCGTAGTAGAAGTCGATGTCGTATGCCAGCAGCCTGTCGGTCAGCTCGTGCTGCAGCTCGGAGATGTACGCCCAGGCCCTGGAGGAGTCCCTGTCGGTGATGATCGAACCGCTGGGAGTGAGGTCCTCCGGCAGGGCGCCGTCCCACAGGCTCTGCCAGACGGTGCTGGTGACCGTGCAGGACACGGCTCTGATCCTCGTCCACTCCTCCTGCCTGACGTACTGCCAGGATTCCGGGCCGCCCCCGGCGCCGAAGAGGATCGAGTAGAAGCCCCTGCCGCCCCGCGGCAGGGCTCTTACCTCGACGAGCCGCCCGCGGGTGAAGGAAGCCTCAATCGTGTCGCCGGCGTGCTGCACGGACCAGCCCAGGCTGTCCCTCAGCACGGTGCAGACATCCACATAGTCGTCGCCGGTCACGCCCACGTCCCACAGGGCTCCGCCGAGGAAGCCGTCACCTATCGTGGTCACCCTGACCTGGAGGGTATCCGCGAGTATCGCCCCGAGGGAGTCGACCATGCGGCAGAGCCTCACCCGGTCGTCGCAGAAGCTCCAGGCCGGTCCGGAATTCCAGGCGGGCGGCTCCATGAAGAACAGGGTGGCCGCTATGCCGGCCGCCACGGCGAGGATTATCCTCTTCCTCAGACGGAACAGGCTCGGCAAGACTTTATGAGGCTAGGGCCCGGGTTCCGGGGAGCCCTCTCCGAAGAGCCTGTCCCCGTAGTCGCCGAGACCTGGGAGGATGTACCATCTGTCGTCCAGTTCGCGGTCGACCGCCGCCGCGATGATGAGGAGCCCGTCGAACCTGCAGAGCTCCGCAACCCCTTCCGGCGCGGCCACCACGCATGCGAGGGTGACTTCTGCCGCGCCTCTTCCGAATACGTACTCCACCACGGCCCCGGAGGTTCCCCCGGTGGCGAGCATCGGATCGAGCACGATCACCTGCCTGCCCTCGAGCGGAGGGACCGAGTCGTAGAACCAGAGCGGTTTCGCAGTGGTCTCGTCGCGCCTCACCGCCACGAAACCCACCGGAGAGCCCGGAAGAAGGTCCTGGAATGCCGGCAGCAGACCCATGCCGGCCCTGAGGACGGGAAGGAGCACGGGGGGCATCGTGCACAGCTCGCCGAAGGTCTCCTCCAGGGGCGTCTTCACCTGGATAGGCGAGGTTCCGAGCCTCCTGGTGCACTCCACGGCGAGGAGGTGGCCCATGGCGCGCGACAGGGACCGGAAGGCCCCGGGTCCCGTCCTCTCGTCCCTGAGCCTGCAGAGGATGTCCCTCGCAAGGGGGTGTTCCATCTCGACGATGTGCATCCCGTCCTCCCGTCACGGGCTCCGGGGAGCCCAGTCCGTTGACAACATATCGACCTGTCCGTACTGTCCGCCAGTCGCGAAGAGATGGAGGTGCCTCTTGGACGTGCTGAGAACGCTCGACGAACGCGGGCTCGTATACCAGATGACCGACGAGGAGAGCCTCGGAAGGCTCCTTTCGGGCGGGAAGCTCGTGTTCTACGTCGGATTCGACGCCACTGCCCCGAGCCTCCATCTAGGGCACCTGGTCCCCCTGATGGCCGCATCCTGGCTCCAGAAGGCCGGACACAAGCCCCTGATACTCGTCGGCGGCGCCACGGCCCTGGTCGGTGATCCCACCGGCAGGAGCACCGAGCGCACGCTGGAGGAGCGGGAGACGATCGATTCCTGGGCCGGTTCGATCTCGACCCAGCTCCGCAGATTCCTCTCGTTCGGGCGCGGACCCTGCGATGCCGAGCTCCTCAACAATTCCGACTGGCTCGGGAAGCTGGGCTACATCGACTTCCTGAGGGATACCGGCAGGCACTTCAGCGTGAACCGCATGCTGACGGCCGACTCGGTGAAGGCCCGACTGGAACGCGGTCTGTCCTTCCTCGAATTCAACTACATGCTCCTGCAGGCGTATGACTTCCTCCACCTCTACAGGAGCCGCGGATGCACGCTCGAGATAGGCGGCGCGGACCAGTGGGGGAACATCGTGGCCGGGATCGAGCTAGTGCGGAGGACCGAGGGCGGGGAGGCCTACGGCCTCACATGCCCGCTCGTGACGTCATCCACCGGCGAGAAGATGAGCAAGTCCATGCCCGGAGGGGCGGTCTGGCTCGACCCCGCCATGACGTCGCCCTACGACTACTACCAGTTCTGGATGAACGTCGACGACAGGGACGCGGCCTGCTTCCTGAAGCTCTACACGTTCCTCCCTGTCGCAGAGATCGAGGGCTACGCCGCTCTGAAGGGAGAGGAGGTCAACGAGGCCAAGAGCAGGCTTGCATGGGAGGCGACCGCCATCGCCCACGGCACGGCCGAGGCCGACAGGGCCAGGGATGCGGCCAGGGCCCTCTTCGTCGGGTCGGGCGACATCGGATCGGTGCCAACGTTCGAGATCCCTCTCGCTGGCCTCTCGGATCGTACGCTCTCCTACACGGACATCTTCGTGGCTTCGGGGCTCTGCCCCAGCCGCACGGAGGTCAGGAGGCTCGCGAAGCAGAACGGCCTGAGCGCAGGCGGATCGCCGGTGACGGACCCCGACGCCCGGATCGATCCTTCGTGCGCGGAGGGGAACTCGATCCTCCTGAGGGTAGGCAAGAAGAAGTACTGCAGGATCCTCTTCGCATAGACCGGCGCTTCCGCAACGGGAGAGGCGGCAGGGAGCGGGGCTCCCGGCCGCCTCCATGTCATCCCGGGATCCGTGCGGTCAGCGGCTCGTGCCTCCGCCGGAGCCTCCGCTGGAGCCTCCGCCCGTGCCGCCCGACCTGCCGCTCGAGCCGCCCGATGTCCCGCCGGACCTGCCGCTGGTACCGCCGCTCGTGCCGCTCCGCGATGTTCCGCTCGTGCCCGAGCTCTGCGTTGTGTGCAGCGAGGCCACTTCGCCTTCGAGATCGTCGATGCGGTCCTCGAGAGAATCGACCGAGGCCATGGAGGCTTCGAGCATCTGATAGGCGGCATCGAGGCTGTCCCTCAGGGATGCGACGAGCAGTTCCATCTCGGCCATCCCCGCCTGCAGGGAGTCGACGGTCTCGATGGCTTCCGCCAGACCGGCCATCGAGCCGTCCTGCACGCCCTCTCCGCCCATGACCTGCTCGATCGCGGCCAGCCTCCCGTCGATCCCGGCAAGGTCGATGTCGGCGGCTTCGCCGGCAGCCTCTTCGAGAGCATCGAGCCTCTGGGTCATGGTCGATATCTTCTCGTCGATCTCCCCGAAACCGGGCACCTTGCATCCGGCGATCAGCAGGCCCGAGGCGGCCACGAACAGGATACCACACTTCGGCATGTCATCCCTTCCTTCCAGAGTCGCCGAAAACCTCGGCCGTGTATGTCGATACGACCACCGATCCGTTGCGCCAGGCGCCGGGCGGCAGCCCGGCCTTCAGGCAGGCGTGGGTCAGCAGCTCCTCCCGCGACCAGCCCTGCTCGACGGCCACCTGCGGCAGGAGCGTCCCGGAACGCCCGCCGCCCTGTACGAGCACCCCGTGGACACCTGGCACGACGAGCTCCGGTGAGGATCTCAGGATCGGCCCGAGGACGGAGATGTCGATTTCCAGATCGTCGACCTCGGACGCCTGCACGGGCGGGAATCTGGGGTCGTCCACGGCGGCGGCGGCGGCCATCGCGACGACGGTCCTCCCCAGGCTGCCGGTGCCCCTGAAGAGGCCTATGCAGCCCCTGAGATCCCCCTTCGAGGTCAGGGTCACGAAGGCCCCCGCGTCTGCGTAACCGCCGCATCCCGGGAGTTCGGGCGGGACGGGGGGCCTCGAGCCGGCAGCGGCGGCCCTCACGGCCTCCCGCGCGGCGCAGAGGAGCGCCGACCGGGACGCCTCGTCAAGCACCGGGCCGCCTCCCGACGGTTCCGGCCATGTACCCTACCACGGCTCCCGCGTCTCCTGAGGCGGAGGCCGAAGTCGAGTACCCGACGATCTCCGCTTCGTATCCGTCCGGGTGCCTCAGCTCGGACAGGTACAGCAGGGTCAGGATCGGTCCGGCTCCGCAGGCCTCGGACGAGCCCTCCCCCACGTGCCGTGACAGCGCCGAAGGGTCGCGCCTCCGGAAGTCGTCCATGAGGATCCCGTCCATGGCGTTCGCCTCGGCCAGGGGGTGGTAGTGCGAGAGATCCGAGGATGCGACCACCAGGATGTCCTGATCCCCGCCGATCGCGGCGTGGAGGTCGCGGGCGAAGCCCCGGCAGAAGGCGGGATCGATCGTCCCCATCAGGACCGGCGTCACGGCCGCCGCCGGCCATCTCACCTGGATGAACGGTATCTGGACCTCTTCCGCGTGTTCGGCGGAATGAGCCTGGATGGTCCAGCCGTGCCCCATCCCCGAGAGATGTTCGACGAGATCGCGGTCCGCTACGGCCTCCCCCAGGGGAGTCACATACGATTCTCCCCCGAAGACCGACACCGTTCGCACCGGGTATCTGTGGCACGGAGCCAGCACGACCACGGACCTGATCCCGGAGGGAGCCGAGGCATACGCCATGCCGGCTACCGATCCGGAATAGACGTATCCCGCATGCGGACACACCAGCCCTGTCACGCCGGGGCAGGGCTCCATGCGCGCATTCCGGAGGAAACCCTCGACCTGCGATCTGAGGGTCCCCGGGACGGAAGGGTAGAAGAGGCCGGATACGGCCGGCTGCCTCTTCAGATGCAGCCTCCCCTCCACTCCGCGAGATCGTCCATCCCGTACAGACCGGCCGGCTTCCCCACGATGGCCTCGGCGGCCATGAGCGCCCCGAGCGCGAATGTCCTGCGCCCGGAGGACCTGTGCGCGAGGACCAGCCTGTCGCCGTCGCCGAGGAGGTTCACCTCGTGGTCGCCCGCCACGTCGCCGCCACGCACCGAGAAGACACCGGCCTCGTCTGGATCCCTCTGGGAGGATGTCCCCGACCTTCCGCTGGTGAGCCTGAGATCCCTGCCGGTGCCGGCCTTCCAGGCTTCCAGGAGCCTGAGGGCTGTGCCGCTCGGGCTGTCCTGCTTGCCCCTGTGGTGGTACTCGACCAGCTCGAAGTCGTACCTGTCGCCGGAGATGCGGGCCGCCTCGAACACCAGCCGGGACAGCAGATAGACGCCGTAGCTCATGTTGGGGGAATGGAATACGGCACGGTCGCGCGACCAGCGCTCGAGCAGCATCCGCTCCCGGCCGCCCAGGCCTGTGGTCCCGGAGACGAGTGCGGCCCTGGATCCGGCGAGCAGCGCATCCAGGGAGAGGAAGGCCTCCGGCCTGGAGAAATCGATTATCACGTCGGCATCCTCCACGGGTGCATCCATGCCGGATCCAACGCCAGGATCGACCACGGACACGATGCTGAACCCGGGGCCGGCGGCCTCCCGCACGGCTCTGCCCATGCGGCCGCCCCCGCCGAAGAGGATCAGCGTCGTCACGTCACTCCGGCGGCCCGGAGGGCGGACGACAGGGCGGGCCTGAGGTCGTCGCGCATCGGAGTCAGGGGAAGCCTGAGCTCGTCAGCGATCATGCCCATCATCGACAGGGCGCACTTGACCGGGATGGGGTTCGATTCGAGGAAGAGCGCCTCCATCAGGGGATGGAGCCTGCCGTTGATCCGCCTCGCGGCGTCGTACCTGTTCTCCGAAGCCAGCTTCATCATCTCCGCGACAGCCGCCGGGGCGACGTTCGAGACCACTGAGATCACCCCGTCGGCTCCGAGGGCCATCTCGGCCAGCGCGAGGTGGTCGTCTCCGCTGAGGATCCCGATCCCGCACAGCGACCTGATCGCGGTCACCCTCTCGGCGGCTCCGCCGGCGTCCTTGATGCAGGTTATGAGCGGATTCGCCGCCATCGCAGCCACGGTGGAAGGCGCGATGGAGACGCCGGTCCTGCCCGGAACGTTGTAGGCGACCACGGGGATGCCCGCGGCTTCCGCCACCGCCTCGAAGTGGGCCGTCAGGCCCCTCTGGGTCGGTTTGTTGTAGTAGGGCGTTATGACCAGCAGGGCATCCACACCCAGTGCGGCCACCTCGCGCGAGAGCGCGGTCGTGGCACTGGTGTCGTTCCTGCCGCTGCCCCCCATGACGGGCACCCTGCCCCGGGCCCTCTCGACGGTGAACCTCACGACCCCGAGGTGTTCGTCATGTCCGAGGGTGGCGGCCTCACCGGTGCATCCGCAAGCCACCAGACCGTCTATCCCCTGGTCGATCTGCCAGTCGATAAGCCTGCCGAGGGAGTCGTAGTCGACGGCTCCCCCCCGGAAGGGCGTCACCAGAGCGGTCCAGGCCCCCGTGAACCTCACTGATCCATCTCCCTGGCGGCCTTGAGGAAGGGCTTCAGGAGCTCGATGGGGAGAGGGAAGATGGTGGTGGAGTTGTTCTCCGACGCGATCTCGGTCAGGGTGTGGAGGTACCGCAGCTGCAGCGCGATGGGGTGGGCGCTGATGATGTCGGCCGCATCCGCCAGCTTCTGCGAGGCCTGGTACTCGGCGTCGGCATGGATGATCTTGGCGCGGCGGTCCCTCTCGGCCTCGGCCTGGCGCGCCATGACCCTCTGCATCTCAACGGGCAGGTCGACGTGCTTCACCTCGACCATCGTCACCTTGATGCCCCAGGGATCGGTCAGCCTGTCGAGGATCGTCTGGAGCTGGGCGTTGATCTGCTCGCGGTTGGACAGCAGCTCGTCCATCACCGACTCGCCCAGCACGCTTCGCAGGGTGGTCTGGGCGAGCTGGCTGGTGGCGTAGTGGTAGTTCTCGACCTCGATCGTGGCCTTGATCGGGTCGAGGACGCGGAAGTAGACCACCGCGTTGACCTTCACCGAGACGTTGTCCTTGGTGATGACGTCCTGCGGGGGGACGTCCATCGTCACGACCCTGAGGTCCACCCTCTTCATCTGGTCGATGACCGGCCACACCACGATGAGCCCGGGGCCCTTGACCCCGGCCACCTTGCCGAGCCTGAAGATGACGCCCCTCTGGTACTCCTTGAGCACCCTGAGGGAAGTGAGCAGCACGAAGAGGAACGCGATGACGAGAACGGTCAGCGCCGGACCCATATCCTACCTCCCTGAAACCCCCGGATCATTCCTGGATCATCTCGCCGGAGCATTCTCCAGCGGTGCCACCTCGAGCGTCAGATCGTCGATGCCGGTGACCCTGACCTCGGTGCCGGGAGGGATCTCGGCCTTGCCCGTGCACCACCAGAGCTCCCCGCGCACCTCGACCACCTGCCTGTCCCTGAATCCCCTGCGGCTGGTGATGAAGCCGGTGAGGCCGACCATCCCCTCGTTCCCGGTCATCACGGGCTTCCTCTGGGCCTTCACGCCGAGCCAGACCAGGAATGCCGCGAAAACGGCCAGGAGCAGGAGCGTCAGCAGGAAGAACGAGAACTGCAGTTCCACGCTACATCCTCCAGTCGGATGGAGCCTCCACACCCTTCAGCTTGAGCTGGAGCGCCGTCGGGTTGGTGGCGGCGGCCAGCGCCGTGACCTCGTCTATGCTGCCCTGGGCGAGGAGCCTGAGGAGGGCCATGTCGAAACTCTGCATCCCGTACTGAGGCCCGCTCGTCTCGATCGCGTCCCGGATCAGATGGGTCTTCTGGGGATCGATGATGTAGTTCTGGATGAGAGCGGTGTGGACCATGACCTCCGCGGCGAGCACCAGCCCCTTGCCCTCGCGGTTGGTCAGCAGCCTCTGGCTTATCACTGCCTTGAGGAGGCCGCCGAGCTGGGTCCGTACCTGCTTCTGCTGGTGGGCCGGGAACATGTCGATGATCCTGTTCACCGTCTCGGGGGCGTCGGATGTATGGAGGGTGCTCATGACGAGATGGCCGGTCTCGGCTCCGGTGATCGCCACCGCTGCGCTGGCGGCGTCCCTCATCTCGCCGATCAGGATGACGTCGGGATCCTGCCTGAACACGGACCTGAGGGCGGAGGTCCAGCTCTCGGTGTCGATGCCGACCTCCCTCTGGCAGACGCTGGACACCTTGTCGTGATGCAGGAACTCGATCGGGTCCTCCACGGTGACGATGTGGCGCTTCTCGTTCTCGTTGATGAAGTCGATCATGGAGGCGAGCGTGGTGGACTTGCCGCTGCCGGTTGCACCCGTGACCAGCACCAGCCCGCGCTGCTCGAGGGCTATGCGCTTCACGATCGGCGGGAGGCCGAGGGTGTCTATGTCGGGGATTTCGAACGGTATGCGCCGCATGACTATGGCCGTGGATCCACGCTGCCTGTAGACGTTCACCCTGAACCTGGCGGTGCCCGGCAGGGAGTGGGCGAGGTCTATCTCATCGCCCCCAGCGAACCTCTTCCTCTGGGGCTCGGTCATCATCTCGAAGGCTAGCTGATCCACATGCTCGGGCTGGAGTGCGCCCACCGACTCGGCCCTCACGATGAGCCCGGCCTTTCGGAGGATGGGCGGGCTCCCCACCTTGAAGTGGATGTCGCTCACATCCTCGGCGAGCAGGACTGAGAGGAGGCGGTCAACGCCCTTCTCGGAAGCCATAGAGCCCCCTTCGGGAAATGAAGCTGCGGACGGACTCGGGAATAAGATATCGAGTGGGCATGGACCGGGCAAACCGTTCCCGGAGCTCGCTCGAGGAAACGAGGATCCCGGGGATCTCGAAAACCTCGATCCTGCCGGCGGCTGCGGGAGGGATGACGGGCCGCCCGCATCCCGCCCTGGTTCCCGCCACGAAGCGGGCCAGGTCGAGGAAGAGCGGATAATCCTTCCAGGACGGCATCTCGGAAAGGCTGTCCGACCCCGTGATGAAGACCGGGTCCATGCCTCCGGCGCGCGCACTGCGCAGCAGATCGATCGTGTAGGACGGACCTGACACGGACTCGAGGTCCGCCACCTCGAGCAGGGGGTCGCCGGCCGCGGCCAGCGAGAGCATCTCGAGCCTGTCCTCGAAGGGCGTGACGGGGCCGTTCATCTTGTGGGGGGGCAGACGTGACGGCACCAGGAGCACCCTGTCCAGCGAGAAGCGTGCCGCCGCCTCACCGGCGAGGATCAGGTGGCCGATGTGGGGCGGGTCGAACGTCCCCCCCAGGATGCCGGTCACATCCCTCCAGCCCTGGCGAGGCCCTCCTCGGCCCTGTCGAGGAGATCCCCCGAGAGGCCGCACTCGGATATGGCCCTGTTGTAGCTGGATCTCGCCGCGAACGAGTTGCCCGTCTTCAGGTAGAGGTCGCCCATCGAGACCAGGAGTTCGCCCATGCAGCCCCTTCCCTCGTAGTCCTCGAGGGCTTCGCGATAGTAGAGGATCGCAGCCTCGTCCCTGTCCCTGCGCTCGTAGAACTGGCCTATGAACAGCGAGCGCCTGGCCAGGTGGGAGAGACAGCTGTCCTCCAGGGCCTCCACCTGGGGCATGAGATCGGATCCGGGGAATTCCTCGAAGAACACCCTCACCTCGGCGATGGACAGCGTGACGGGGGTCAGATCCCTCCTGAAGTCGCGGTTCTGGAGCCAGTACGTAAGGGCTATCCTGTACTGGGCCTCGTCGGCCAGCGCACTGCCGGGGAACTCGGAGAGGATCCTCCTGAACTGGAAGTCGGCGTCGGCCCACAGCTTCTGTCCCGCATCCGCGACACCCAGCCTGTAGAGATAGAGGTCGGTGTCGGTCGCGCCGGGATAATTGAAGAGGAGTTGCGTATAGAGGATCTCGGCTTCGGGCCAGTTCCCGCTGTCGTACGCCTCCGCTGCGAGGGCCTCGAGCCCGGGCCTGTCCAGGCCCTGCCCGTCGTACTGCCTGCCGCAGCCGGCAGGGAGGAGGGCGAGGACGGCGAGGACGAACCCCGTTCCCGGCGAGCTCAAGAAGGATCTCATCTGGCTCCCGTCAGTTGCTCAGGAATGTAAGCGAATCACGCCTGGCCGCGGCTTCGACCGCGGCAGGGGAACCCAGGCCCGGGGAGGCGCTGCACGCCGAGCGGTACCAGTCCAGTGCCTCCTCGGCCCTCCCGGACTCCTCGGCCATGATGCCGAGCATCAGGGCCGCCTCGACCCGGTCGGTCGCGAAGTCGGAATCCCACACTTCGAGGAGCTTCTCCCTCGCGAGAGTGCTCCTCCCCTGCGCCATGTCCTCCGTGGCGCCCGAGAGAAGGAGGCGCATGCGGCGCTCCCTCAGTGCGGGATCTATCCCGCCCATCCTGTCCAGTTCCGTCAGGACCTCCAGTTCCTCAGTCCTCCTGTCGGTGAAGGGCAGTAGCAGGGCGGAGGCGCCCAGGATCTGGCTCCTGAGGTCGGTCCGCATCAGGGGGATCCTGGAGAGCTCCACGAGGTGTCTCTCGGCGCTTTCGTCCAGCAGCGCGTCCCCTTCCGGGGTCGAGGCGAGGGAGTCGGGCAGTCCGGCCACCAGTGAGAGATGGCGGGATGCGTAGACCCCCCTGAAGAGCCATTCGTCCTCGAAGACCTGGATCATGTCAGGACAGACCAGGGAGCTCTCGAGGGCCGCATACGCCTGCAGGGAATCCCTGTCCCTGAGCATCTCCCATGCCAGGCGCCGCCAGAGTTCGGCGAGCCTCGCCCCGCCTCTGAGGACCGAATCGGCCTGGAGGACCGTCAGCACCTCGAGGGTCTGCTGGCGCACCGGACGGCTCCTCTCGGCTCCGCAGGCCAGGAGGGCGGTGTCGGCGTACTCGAGCCACGCATCCCTGTCGTACTGGACCCCCTCTCCCGAGAGGGCCTCCCCGTAGAGGACCAGGGCTTCGGAAAAGTGTCCGGCCTGCCTCAGCACGCGGGCTTCCTCGAGGAGGGACGGCCCCCCTCCGCCTCCGCACGAAGCGGCGATCAGCAGGAAGGCAGCGGCGGGGATCCTCCTCATTCGGCCCTGCTGGAATAGAAGAGATAGATCAGGCTGGCGACGACACCCGTGACCACGAGCGGTTCCAGCAGGCCGCCGGTCGAGGCCTGAGGCTCTCCGCCGGTGAGCCAGGCCTGGTCGGAGGAACCCCTGAGTTCGGGGAGATCGGAGACGGGCACCCTGTCCGAACGGGTGGCACTGCTCCTGACCGAGCCGATGACCGTGCCCGAGGAGTCGGCCATTTCGGCATACAGCTCGCACGTGACGGTCCTCTCGACCTTCTGTGGTCCTACGAGCCAGGATCGGCTGGTGTTGCCGAGGATGACCGAGAGTTCCATGGGTCTCACCCTGAGGGCGACGGCACCGGTCGCAGGGGCGGCCGGCTGCGACTCGCGAGTGGAAGGAGCGCCCGCGGAGAGCACTACGAGGCCCGATCCGTCCATCTCGGCCTTGATGCACTGCTCCACGAGCCAGTTGCCGGGATGGTCACCCGCCATCTCCAGACGGACGCTGTCGATGCCGGAAGCCAGCACCGAATCCGAAATGGAGGAACAGGCTTCGCCGACGGCCTGCTCGGCGAGCTCGAGGTTCGACAGGGGCAGGGCGAAGAGGGCGGATGTGAGCACAACTGCAGTGGTCAGCACGACAGCACCTTCCCATCTCGAGTCGGACAGCCGGGACACGGATGAACGGGGAAACCATCGGAAAGGCCGATTCCGCTGTCAATTCCCCCCGGATACGGTCACAGTGGTAGAAAGGCCCTCGCACCCTTCGACGATCGCCTCGTAGAAGGCTCCTGTGCGCACCGGGGATGTGAACAGGGCGCTGCCGTCGACCATCGGCGCGTCGAACACAGTCCTCCCGCGGCGGGAGGTTTCAGCCAGGACGGAGATCCGCCTGCCCGTGAGCCTGCCGCCCCAGGCTTCCGCGGCTTCCTCGCCTATGGAGTCGAGGATGCCGAGCCTTTCGTCGACGATGGCCGGATCGACGAGGTCGCCGTCGCCCCTGCCGTACTCGACGGAACCCTCCTCGTGCCAGTAGGGGAAGACCACAAGGCTCCTCAGGCTGGACGCACCCCTCAGGAACGAGCAGAGATCCTCGAAGTCACCGTCGGTCTCGCCGGGGTAGCCGGCGATCACGGTGAACCTGCACGCGATGTCGAGACCGGCATGCGACACCATGTCGCTTATCCTCTCCAGCGCGGCCCTCCCGTAGCCCCTGTTCATCCTCGCCAGCACGCGGTCCGAAGCGTGCTGGACGGGGATGTCCAGGTAGGGCGCCAGGTTGCGGAAGCGGGTCATCGCCTCGAGGATGGATTCGTCGAATCTCCGTGGATTCAGGTAATAGAGGCGGAACCACCTGTCGGGATGGCGCGAGGCCAGTTCGGAGACCAGATCGGCCGGCCCCATCGGGCCGTCCCTCCACGCGAGGAGATCCTGGGCCACCACCCCTATCTCGCGGGCACCCGAGGCCGCCAGACCGTCCGCCTCTGCGATGATGCCGGAGGCCCGTGCGGGCCTGAACGGCCCCCTTATGGCCGGGAGGACGCAGAAGGAGCACCTGTTGAGGCAGCCGTCGGCTATCTTGAGGTATCTGTCGAACCTGCGGGAGATGCGCGAGCGCCCCCGGGCATCGTGGTCGACCCCGAGGAAGGCGGCCAGCGAGGCGGTGTCGGCCGGCCCGACCAGGGCGTCTATCCCTTCCAGCCCGCCCGAACCGTCGTCTCCGAACCTCCCGGGAAGGCATCCCGCCAGGACGAACCTCCTGCCCCTGCCGCCTGCGCGCCATGCCAGCGCCTCGGACAGGGCCTCGACAGACTCCTCCACGGCAGGGGCGATGAAGGCGCATGTGTTGAGGAGGAGGAGCACGGCCTCTTCCGGGTCGCGGACGATGCGGTAACCGGCGCGGCGGATGACCGCCGCGAAGGACTCCGAATCCACCTCGTTGCGGGGGCAGCCCAGGGTGACGATGCAGGCGGCGCGCCTGCCGCGGTCAGAGGTCACCGGCCCTCAGGACCTCGTAGCCGCCGGGCACGACCATGTCGAAGGAACTGCCTGGATCGCCTCCGGTCACGGAGACGGAGCGGAGCGTCCAGGTGCTGCGGTTGCCGTTGCCGTCATACGTGCTCAGCACCCTGGGAAGGCTGTCCGACATCAGGTAGGCGAAGCTCATGCGCGAGATGCCCTGTCCGATCTCCCCCTCCAGGTCGACGAAGACCGTGTCGCCGCTGATCCTCGAAGCGGTGGCGAGCCCGGGGTCGCCGGCGGATTCCAGGAGAGCGGTGAAGCTGGCGGGTTCCGACGATGGATCGAGGAGAACCTGCATGTAGAGAGGATCCACCGTGTATACGACCGATCCGTCGAAACCCATCCGCCTTCCCTCCGGATCGGCGTAGTCGAGCAGGAATCTCCCGTCCCTCGCGAGCAGGAGCCTGCCGGAGGAGGATTCGGTCTCCCTGGTCAACGCCCAGTAGTCGGACTGGGAGAAATCGGCCGACAGCAGGGAGGCGGACTCCAGCTTCTCGAGCATGCCGCATGCGGGGCCGGAGGCGGCGCAGGCGGCAGCGAGCAGAATCGTGATCGTCGTCAAATCGACCCTCCGGAACCGGTGGACGGGGCGCGGGGGGATACGGCTGCGTCTCCGCCGATCACGACCACCAGCCCGTCGTGGCCTGGCACTATGGCATCCATCATCTGGCCGCCCGGCTGTACGGGTATCGAAGCCGGGGAGGTCAGCCATGCATGGAGGGAATCTCCGGCGACCGAGGCCTCCTGGGCCAGGCCGTCGGGGAAGAGGACCACCGTGATATCGGGGGCCCCTTCGTCGAGGACCGGCCATGAGGTCCAGCCGGAGGCCTGGAGGGCGCCCACGACCTGGGAGATGCGCGCGGAGTTCACAGGGAGCCCGACGACCGCGATCTCGACGGATCGGGAGGGCGCCTGGCCGGAATCCCCCGCCGGCACCGAGCCCAGGTCCTGCTCTATTCTCCGGATCGCGAGGCCCGCGTCCTCGGCGAGCTGTGAATCGGGGAACCTGTAGATCAGCACGTTGAAGCCGTCCCTCGCCCTGGACAGGTTGCCCCTGAAATAGAGCTGTGAAGCCCGGGCGAAGGCGTCGAGATCGCTCTCCTCCACTACGAGGCCCGCGTCGTCGGTTTCGAGCGGTTCGCGCCCGCACGACGCGACCGCAGCGAGCAGCAGGAAGGGCAGGAACCTCCTCAAGAGCCATCCTCCTC
Source organism: Candidatus Fermentibacter sp. (assembly GCA_030373045.1). NCBI lineage: Bacteria > Pseudomonadati > Candidatus Fermentibacterota > Candidatus Fermentibacteria > Candidatus Fermentibacterales > Candidatus Fermentibacteraceae > Candidatus Fermentibacter > Candidatus Fermentibacter sp. Next base: position 30,167 of record JAUCPW010000070.1, on the reverse strand, counting down.
CGGAGTGTCGACCGGGGCCACCAGCCCGGCCTCCTCCCTGGTCACGAGGACCTTCCGGGCCCGCCCGTCGCGGGAGGGTCCCACCACGCCCCTCTCCTCCAGCTCGTCCATGATCCTCCCCGCCCTGGAGAATCCCAGCCTGAGCTTCCTCTGGAGCAGCGACGTGGAGCCGATCTGATACCTGATCACGAGTTCCTTCGCCTTCTGGATGAGGGGATCATCGGCATCTAGGCTCACCGGGTCGGGATTGTTCCCTCCCGAGAGCACGGCCGGGTCGAAGGCGAACTGGTACTGGAGATCCTGCTGCCTCCAGTCGTTCACTATCTGCCTGATCTCCTTCGTGGTCACGAGGGAGCCCTGGACCCTGAGGGGCTCCGGCGAGGAGGAGTGGAGGAAGAGCATGTCCCCCTTCCCCAGGAGCGCCTCTGCGCCGTTCATGTCGAGGATGGTCCTGGAATCCGTCTTGGAGCTCACCATGAACGCGATCCGGGAAGGGAAGTTGGCCTTGATGATGCCGGTGATGACGTCCACCGAGGGCCTCTGCGTGGCCAGCACGAGGTGGATGCCCACGGCCCGGGCCATCTGGGCGAGCCTGACTATCGGCTGCTCGATCTCGCTCGCCGAGGTGACCATGAAGTCGGCCAGCTCGTCTATGATGAGCACTATGTAGGGCATCGGGCCGGTCGAGTCGGGCCTCGGGGCTATCTCCCGGTTGTATTCCGCTATCGACCTCACGCCGTTCTGGGAGAGCCTGACGTAGCGGTTCTCCATGGTGTTCACCAGGTCCTCGAGCAGCAGCTTGGCCTCCCGTGCGTTGGTGATCACGGGCGACCAGAGGTGGGGCAGATCCTCGTAGTTCCTGAATTCGGCCCCCCTCTTGGGGTCGATGAGCGCCAGCCTGACCTCGTCGGGGCGCTTCTTCATGAGCAGGGTGCAGATGATGGTGTGGAGGCACACGCTCTTGCCCTGTCCCGTGGCCCCCGCCACCAGGAGATGGGGCATCTCGGCGATGTCCACCACGATCGGCTCGCCCTCCATGCGCCTTCCCAGGGCGACGGGGAGCGCCTCTCCCGAGACGGACCGGAGTATCTCGCGCAGGAAGACGGCCTCCGGAACCGGATTCGGCACCTCTATGCCCACTGCGTCCCTGCCGGGGATGGGGGCGAGGATGCGTATCCGGGAGGCCTTCAGGGCCAGGGCGAGATCGTCCGTACGGCCCACTATGCTGTTCACCTTCACGCCGGGGCCCGGCCTGAGCTCGAACCTCGTCAGGACGGGACCCGGCCTGTAGTCGACTATCTCGCAGGCCACCCCGAATTCGGACAGCTTCCTCACGAGGAGTCCCGCCCTCTCCCTGAGCTCGGCCTCCGAGACCCCCGACTTCGACGTGGAGGAAGGGGACATCAGCACGGTCTCGGGCGGAAGGACCCCGGGAGGGGCGGGACGGCCCTCCTCCACGGTTCCGGAGCCCTGACGCCGGGCGCCGGCGGGGCCGGACACGGCGGGCTCCTCCCCGGGTTCCCCCGGCTCCTCCGCCGCGGCGGGTTGCCGGGATGTGACGGCATGACGCACTGGAGGATCCTCATCCGGAGGTTCCCCCCCGCGGGGCTGCGCGAAGGCCTCCTTCACGGCCGTGCCGGGAAGGAAGCTGGGCACCTCGGGCGGGGGACCGGATTCCTTCACCCTGGACCAGGTGTTGCCCGATTCCGTCACGGCCGGCAGAGGCACGCGGCCTTGCTCATCCTGCCCGCGCCTGCCGGTGTTCACCCTCGGGATGCGCACCGGGACGCTCGCGAGGTCGCCGGCTATGTCCCAACCCGTGAACACCATCAGGGACAGCACGAAACCCATCAGCAGGATCAGATAGGCGAACACGGGGCCCGCCCAGCCGGCCAGGACGTCGACCGCCCTGCCGGCAAGCGCGCCTCCCGGCCTCCAGGCGAGCACCGGGTTGATGCGCCTCCCGACCATGTCGGTCAGCGCGGAGAGGAACAGCAGGTTGACCGAGAGCCCGTGCAGGAACTGGAATGCCCCCGGCAGGATCCCGGGTTTCAGGAGCCTGGCCGAGCAGAGCAGGAGCGCCAGCGGCGGCAGGAATCCGAGGAAGCCGAGGATCCTGTAGACGAAGGAGCGCACCGCCCCGGCCGCCCCTCCCCCCGCACCCAGGCCGGGCACGGCCAGGAGTATCAGCAGGCCGGCGCCCGTGAAGAACAGGACGACGATGGATACGGCCCTGAGTCCCCTGCGGCGGGGCTGGATCCTTTTCGAACCGGGCCTCCTCCGGGTCGTCACAGCGATCTGACCGACCTGCCCGAGGCATCCCTTGGGACGCCGGGGGCGGGATCGGGAACGAGCATCCCGTCCACGTCGAACATGTAGGCTAGACAGCCCCCGGAAGGAAGGCGGAGCTCGGCCACCCAGCTCCCGTCCGGGAGCCTCCGCATCGGGCTTTCCATGACATCCCGCCCGTCGCATACACCGCTGACGGAGACCCTCGAGACCCCCGGGCCGCCGGGGTGGAAGAAGGCCACGTCGACGTATTCCGCGAGGGCGGCACCCACCGACTCCCTCAGCCTGTCATAGGGCCTGAAGAACGGGCGCGCCCTTCCGGGTATGTCGATGATCCCCTCCCCCCTGGGATCGCGGGCCCGGCGCCTCCCGCCCCGCCTGGGCTCGAAGCATCCGAATCCCCTGAGGAACACGCTCCGCCCGCCGCAGAGTGCCTCCTCGACGATGCCGAGCATCGCCTCCAGCGCCGCTCCGGCCTCCCGGCGCGACAGCCCGGTGCGCAGGGCCATCTCCCTCGCGAGCTCTTCCCTGGTCAAGAAACCCTCCGTGAAGGTACGGGTTTTGAAATGGGGAAGCCCGCCGTCTCCGTCAAGACCCGGCCTCCCCGCTCAGCATTGCGATTATCGCCTCCGCGCAGCCGACCGGGGAAAGCCCTGCACAGTCGACTCCTCCCGGGAGGCTTCCGTAATGTTCGCTCCTCGCGGCCAGGAGGCCCGACAGCGCTTCGCGATCCGCGGCAAGGGGCCTCCCGGATCCCTCCAGCCGCTCCAGGAGCGTTCCAGCCGGGACCAGGAGAGTCACGAGGGTCGATTTCTCCAGCACGGCCGCCAGGTTGAGCGGATCGAGGAGGGTGCCCCCCCCGAGGGCCAGCACGAACCGGCCGCTTCGCCGGAGGATCGAAAGCAGCGCCGACCTCTCGACACCCCTGAACCCATCCTCACCGTACGCTCCGAAGATGGACGGGATGGGCAGGCCGGCCTCCCTCGCCACCTCGGAGTCGAGGTCCACGAACGGGCGCCCGGCGAGCCCCGCCAGGACCTCTCCGACAGTGGTCTTGCCCGAGCAGGGCGGGCCGGCGATGGATATCCTGTCCGGGAGGTCAGCCAAGGGCCTCCTCGGTCGACTCGACGAGGCCGGCTTCCGCGATGACCGCCCGCGCGTGCTCCAGGCTGACGAAGTACCGCTTCGAGTAGAGCTCGTATCCATCCCTGCGGGCGGGCGGGGTCATGTTCACCGTGATGACGTTGGCGCCTGCCTCGAAGCAGGCGAGCTGGCCGCCAGGCCTCAGGCGCTCGAAGGTGCTCGTGGCCGGGATGAGTGTGCGCTCGAGGAATACCCTCATGGCGGCCACGAACCTCAACGCGAGGTCCACGTCTCCCGTAGGGCACTGTGCGAGGGGCGTGCCGGCCGCCGGGAGGAACACGGACACGCTGGACATGTCGACGTCGAGATCCGAAAGCAGCAGCAGGTCGTCGACGAGCGAGGCGATGGACTGGCCGGGGAGCCCCAGGAGCGGGCCCGAGCCGATTGCGTAACCATGCCTCTTCAGGGTCCTGAGCCATCCTATCCTCTCCTCCAGGCTCAGCCCCGGCTTCATGGAGGCGAAGAGGCCCGGATCGGAGGTCTCGTGCTTCAGGATGAACTTGGATGCGCCTGCATCCCGCCAGAGGTCGAGATCCGACTCGTCCCTCGCGCCGACGCAGAGGAGCACGTTCATCCCCATGCCCGAGACATCGCGGATGATGTCCGCCAGCCATGCCGCGTCGTACTCCTCGGTTTCAGCGGACTGGAGGAAGAACGTCCCGATCCCCTCCCCCGCAGCCATCCTGGCCGCCTCGAGGATGGCCGCCGCGTCGAGCCTGAAACGCTCGAGCGACGTGTTGTCGCGCCTCATGCCGCAGTAGTGGCAGTTGCACCTGCAGTTGTTGGAGAACTCGATCACGGCCCTGAGGTAGGCCCTGTTCCCGAAATGTGCGTTCCTGACGCCCCTCGCCCGGGCGAAGAGGGCGGGAAGACCGTCGGGCGGGGTTTTCAGAATGCTCTCGAGCATGGCCCTGGTCTCCGACTCCTGAACGGGGGCGGTCCGGTCACCGGGTCCGGGAACGGGCATCTCCACACCTTTCCGGGATGGCCGGGTCCATGCCCCCGGCGCATGCCAGGCCTATGGCGGCCATTTCCGCCTCCTCCGGGACGGCGACGCCCGTCCAGCGCCGGAAGGAGAGGGCGGCCTGGGCGATCAGCATGCGCTCGCCCGTGGCGACCCCCGTTCCGCTCCGTGCCAGGGCGTTCCTGTAGCTCCATCCCGGATTGTAGTTGAGATCCATGAAGGCGAAGCCTCCGGGCAGTCCGCCGGGGGCGGGGAACGGATCGTCGTCGCGCCATCCCAGCGGGGTGGCGTTGACGACCGTGCCGCCCCGCCTGCGCCGCATCTCGTCCGCGAGCAGGGCGAGGCTCGCCACACCGCGCCCCGGAGTCCTTCCGAAGCAGAGATGATCCATCCCCATTATCTCCGCGGCCCGGGCCGCGGCGCGCCCGGCCCCTCCGGAGCCGACTATCAGCAGCGGGGCGGGGAAACCGGTGGCGCGGAAGGCCCTGGCGAAGCCCTCGACGTCGGTGTTCCCCCCGGTCCATCCCCCGCTTTCCGCCGAAAGGGTGTTCACCGCCCCGATGCTCCCGGCATCGGAGTCGAGGCTTGCGCAGTGAAGGGCCGCGGCGGTCTTGTGCGGAAACGTCACGTTGAGACCCGAGAAGCCCTCCGACAGGAGCCGTTCGAGCTCCGCCCCGAGCCTCGCCGGCTCCACCGGGATGGCCGAATAGGAACCCGCGAGGCCGGCTTCGGCGAGGAAGGCGGAGTGGATGGCCGGGGAGAGCGATCCGGCCAGGGGCCAGCCCACGAGCCCCAGTCTGATCTCAGTCATGCCTCGTCCTCCTGAGGGCCTGGAACGCCCCGAGGAGCAGGCCTGAGGCGCCGCCTGCAGGGAGGAAGACCGGGTCGAGGAAGTCGCAGTCGCCCGGCACCCTCCCGTCGGCCTTCATCTCCTCGGCGATCCTGGAACCCCTGTAGACGCGGATGGTGCCTATGTGAACAGTGGTGTGCCGGTATCCCAGCAGGAGCCTCGCCGAGACCATGAAGGCGAACTTGGCCAGGAGCGCGGCGAACCCCTCGCCCGGATTTCCGGAGAAGAAGTTCACCCCGACGTCCATGCCGGCCGACCTGGCCCTCCGTACCGACCTGACGATCGAGCGGAAGTCGCCCGTCTTCCCCAGGCGCCTCATCCCCGCCCTGGTGATGGCGTCCGGCGAGAAGTCGACCTTCCTGCACCCTGCCGCCGCCATCGCGTCGATGTCCTCCACGGGGATCCCCGCGTCGATCCAGGCGCCCCATTCGAGACCGCCGGAGATGCCGGGATCCAGTCCGATCAGCTCGTGGAAGAAGGTGGCGGGAGCGTCGAACACCGAGTCCACGAACATGAACCTGGTGCCTCCGAGCGACCTGATGCTCCCGATGTCGGATGCGACCGAAGCCGCGCTCCTGCACCTGAAGGCCCTGCCGCCCAGGAACGCGTATGTGCAGTAGGTGCAGCCGAAGGCGCAGCCCCTCCTGCTCTGGACACCGATCCCGAAATGCCTGTCGTAGGGCCCGAGGGGCAGGATCGAATAGTCGGGCGGCCGTATGGCGGCCAGATCCACGGGCGCAGCCCTGTGCAGGGCCCTGGACCGCCTCAGCCCGGAAGGACCGTTCAGCAGTCCGGGCAGTATCTCCTCGCCCTCCCCCGCCACACCGGCGTCTATCCTCCCGTATCTCCGCATTATCTCGGGGGCGTTTATCGTGAAGCCGGGGCCTCCGGCCAGCAGCGTGCCGTCCCATCCCTCCAGGATGCCGAGCATCGACTCGAAGGGCCGCAGATAGGACCAGGTGTCCGGGTAGCTGCTGTCGTCGATGTTGCGAAGCGACACGGCCACGACGTCGGGCGGGCTCGAACCGGTTACGGTCTCGCGGAGACGGTCGGAAGGGTCTACCGACATGTCCAGCGCGGAAACCTCGTGCCCTTCGAGCTGCCCTGCCAGGAATGCCAGCCCGAGAGGGAAGACAGGCGGTTCACCGCGACCCGAAGGCGACTGAACGAGCAGAACCCTCAACTCTCCGAGGCCTCCTCCGGAATGCGCGAGCCCATGGACGGCGGGATTGACTATAATGATTTCATGGTTTCGTGCCTTGCCGCACTGCTCGCCATTGCCGCCCCGGCGGCTCCCGGCACCAGGATGCCCCAGCTCGACAGCATCGCAGCAGACGTCTCCGCCCTGGGATTCATCCCCGAGTCCGGCAGACTGATCGTCCTTGCCGCCGCAAGGGGATGGCCGGGCCGGGTGGGCAGCATCTCCGTCACCGAGGAGGGCGTTCCGCCCGCAGGGGGTCTGTTCTCCGACGGAGACATGCTGTGGGGTTTCGACAGCCTCCCCGGCGGAGGAGTCCTCGTGACCGCGCCGGTGCCCGCCTGCGTTCCCGAAGGGCTGCCGGTCACCGTGGAGCCGGGCGACTCCGCCTCATTCTCGATCTCCGGCGCCGCGGCGGACACCATACTGGTCCAGGATCCCGGAGGAAGCGTGGCGGGATGCCCCAGAGGCCCTGACGGAATATGCAGGCTGCGGTTCGCCGGGCGCGGCGTCTACTGGGTGGAGGCGCTGGCCGACAGGGGCTCGGGGCCCGAGGTCCTGATGCTCGTCCCTGTGCTCTGCGGGGTATCGACCCCCGAGGTGCTGGGAGGAGGGTATCTGCCCGATTCCGACGCATCGACGCTCTCGGACGTCCTGGCCGAACTCGACTCCATCCGTGCGGCCTCCGGAGCAGGGCCGCTTGCGACCGACGGGAGGCTCGAAGCCATAGCCCGCGGCAGGGCGGGCGACATAGCCCTGTCCGGTGCCGTGGTGCACGGCGAGGGACTCGCGGGGGTCCTCGGCGGGGACGGGACGATCTACGCCGAGAACATCGGGCGCGGATCGGGCCTCGACGAGGCCTGGTCGATGATACTCACCAGCCCCGCGCACAGGGCCTCGTGCCTCCTCGAAGGCTACTCGCGGGTCGGCATGGCGGCAGCCGTCGAGATCGAGAGGGACGGATGGCAGTACGTGCTGGTGCAGGTCTTCGAGGGCACGGCGGCCGACTGACATGAGGATGCCGATCGACATGAGGGCCGTCCTCCGCATCAAGCCCTCCCTTCCCCTCGCGCTGTCGCTCGCGGTCCTGGCGGCCTCCGCCCTGGTCTCCGACTGCGTCACTCCCCTGCGGATCATACTCCTGGCCTCCACGGTCATCCTCGGCCTGATGCCCTTCTGGCGCGAGGGCGACCAGAGGCTCTCGCTCGACCGCATCCCGGCGACAGCCATGTTCGCGGCCTGCAGCCCGGAGTACGCATATCTCCTCTCCTTCTCGGCATTCCTGTTCTCGACCCTGCTCTACTTCTCCATCCGGGACAGGAGGCCGGATCTGCGGAGAGCCCTCCTCGACGCGGCGCTGTCCCCCGCGGTGACCCTGGGCCTTGCCTCGATCATGCCCGTGCGGGGATGGCTGTCCTTCGCCCTGCTCTTCCTCGGTGCAGGCGCCGGAGGGCTGCTGGCGAAGTCCGTCTCGACGAGGATGACCAGCGCCATCCTCCACGTCAGGCCCTGGAGCGTATCCTTCGCCCTGTCGCTTCCGCTGTCGATGCTCGTGTCCCATGCCGCCTCCGCGGGCGACACGGCTGCGGCCGCCGTGCTCCTCGGCTCCGCGGCGGCCTTCTCCACCCTCGCGAAGACGAGGCTGGACGCCCAGAAGACCTACGTCGAGCTCGCATCCGAGACCGCCCTGCAGAACAACCTCGCGGCCGAGCTCTCGACCGCCTCCTCGGTCGGCCAGTACATGGGTCTGCTGGAGGCGTACCTGCACAGTGCCACGGGCGAGACGACCATCCTCTCCCGCCAGGAGTCGGGGGGTTGGACGGGCTGGACCGAGAACCGGCAGCACGCGGTGGTGGACAGGTACCTTCCCCCGGCATCCGCGCATCCCCCGGGCTCGGTCGCCGAGGGCTTCCACTTCGGCGGGGCCGAGGGCACTCTCCTCGGTCTGTCGTCCTCTCCCGACATGCTGATGTTCGTACCGGGAAAGGCCGGGAAGTCTCTCGCGGCGATGGACCCCGTCCTCAGGAAGAACCTCGTTTCGCTGATCACGCACTCCTGGAAGGCGGTCGGCCACTCGATGGCCATCGAGGAGGCGTTCATAGCCGCGGCGATGATGCTAGCGAGGCTGGCCGACTCGAAGGACGACTACACCCACGGCCACTCCATCAGGGTCAGCAGGCTGAGCCAGAAGATCGGGCGTGAGCTCGAACTCTCCCCCGACATGCTGAGGACGCTGATGGTCGGCGCCCTCCTGCACGATCTCGGAAAGGTGGCGATCCCGGTGGAGATCCTCACGAAGAGGGGTCTCCTGACCAGGGAGGAACGCGGGATCATCGAGAGGCACCCCGCCGAGGGCACGAGGATCCTGGGGACCCTGGGCGGATACGACATGGTCAGGAGCATCGTGCAGAGCCATCACGAGAGGCTCGACGGGAAGGGCTACCCGCTCGGGCTCTCGGGGAGGGACATCCCCTTCCCCGCACGCATCGTGGCGGTGGCCGACACTTTCGACGCGATCACCTCGCGGCGGTCCTACCGCGAGAACAGCGACGTGAGGACCGCGGTCGACGCCATCAACGCCGGCGCAGGGACCCAGTTCGACGCCCGGATCGTATCCGCACTGGTGCGGGTGCTCGCGGGGGGTGAACCGGCCGATGGCGCAGGCGCCTGAGCGCGATCCCGGCCTGACCGTCTTCCAGGCCGTCCTGTGGCTGGCCGCGGGGCTCGCCATCCCGGGCGTCGAGCCCGGCTGGAACAGGGACATCACACTGGAGATGCTGCTGGTGACATGGGCGGTCGCGCTCGTGGCATCCTCGTTCGCATACCTCACATCAAGGGGCGTCAGCGTCACCCTGCTGCCCGCGTTCGCAGCCTTCCTCTCGACGGCCGGTTTCACGGGGGCGATAGAGGCCGCCTTCACTGCCTCGATCTTCGTGGGGCATCTCGGCTATTCGATCAGGATAGGCAGGACGAGGAGCTCTGCGCTCAGACACTCAGCACGGATGGCCATGGTATCGTGGGTGGGTCTCAGGGCGGCCAGGGCGGCCGCATCGGCCGTCCTCCCGGACCCGGAGGGGCTCCCCGCCATGGCCGGCGTGCTGGTGCTGTCGCACCTCGTGTTCGTGTTCGCAGTGGCGATCCTGAGGGGTCTCGGCGCAGGAGACAGGCTGTTCCCCGGGCTCTCCGCGATCCCCGGGACGACCCAGCGCCTGCTCCTGCCCATGGCCTTCCTCCCGCTGTTCATCCCCGCCGTGGACGACGTGCTCTCGGACATCGGCAAGGGGGGGGATCCCCTCTTCATGATCCTGGGGGCATCGGCCCTGATCTCCGCCCAGATAGCGATCACCGTATCCCTCGAGAAGTCGAAGTGGGCCAAGGGGAGATCCCTGTCGATCCAGAGGTCCCTGGCGTCCCTCTCCGAGAGGCTCTCCAGATCGACATCCACCGTCCACGCCCTCCAGGCACTCGCCCTCGAGGCCCAGGGCGCCTTCGCACCCCGCTCGGTCCGCATAGGGTACCCCGGATTCGCGGTCCTCCGTCCCTCAGGTACCGCTCCTCCGCCCGAGCCGCCCCTGACGAGGCGGGGGCGCACCGGGCTGACCGTCGAGGTCTGGGCGGACGAGATCACGGTCCTCGACAAGTCGCGTCTCGACAGCTTCATCTCCCTGACCGAGGCCGCCCTGCAGAACCTCGAGCTTGGCAAGAGGGTGTCGCTGGAGGCCTGGAGCTGCATGGAGGCGATGGTCTACTCGCTCGACCGGGCCGACCACCGCCTGTCCGGCCACAGCCGCAGGGTCGCGAGGCTGGCCGTCGAGATCGGCAGGAGGCTGGGCCTCCAGAGCGGCCTGCTGGATGCGGTGAGGATGTCCGCCCTGCTCCATCACGTCGCGCCTGCGGTTCTCGGCGCCCCGGCGGACGAAGGGTTCGACGACCAGGAGCTGAGCGCCTTCTCGCTGCCGGAGGAGGCCATGACCGGCCTCGTGGGGATGAACGAGCACTACGACGGCTCGGGGCAGCCCTCCGGGCTCTCGGCGAGCAGCATCCCCATCTCCGCCAGGATACTGGCCGTGGCCGACGAATACGTGTCCGAGCTCGAGAGGGGAACGCCCCAGACCGCGATGAGCGTCGTCAGCCTCCGGGCAGGCAGCCTGTTCGACCCCGCCGTGGTGAGCACTCTCGCATCCTCGCTCGAACTCGGCTTCGAGGTCTGACCGCCCGGATCAGAGTGACAGATTAGGAGGGCTCGCGCTGCCGGACAGGGCTCCCGCCCCGCCGGCGGTTTCGATCCGGAAGTCGATCCTGCGGATCATGTCGCACCCGGAGGCGGACGAGAGATCCTCTTCGGACAGCCGCCCGCCGGTCCCGTCGAAGTACGCGAACTCCAGCAGGAGCCCGGCGGCCGACTCGAACGAGGCCGCCTGGCCCTCGCGGATCGTGAAGCCGCCTCCCGGGCGGGGTTCGATGACGATCTCGCAGGCATCGCCCCGGCCCGAGCGCCCGTGGAAGACGATCCTGCCGACGGACGCCTCCGTGACGGGATGCGCGGCCGGCGCTCCGTCGCGGGAACCTGCCGTCTGGAGGCATGTCTCCAAGGCGTCGAGCGCGGTGCGGGCGTCCATCGATGCTTCCGCCGACTCGCCCGCCATGTCCGCAGACCTGCTGCCGGCCTGGAATAGGAGCAGCACCGCGCCGAGCAGCACTCCCATAACCGCGATGACGATGGCGATCTCGATCAGGGTGAAGCCCCGCGCGGATACCGGGGGTGATCCGGGCGCGCCCGCGCCCGGGGCGTCAGAAGAGGTCCTCGTCGATCTCATGCCCGTCGTGATCCGGGTCGGGCACCCAGGAGTAGATCTTCCACTGCTCCAGGGACGGGAAGGCGGGGGGATGCACGGAGGTCAGCCTCCCGTCGTACACGATGGTCATGTCGTAGCCGTGGGTCCCGGCGCTCAGGGCGCCCATCCTCCCCACGGCCAGGCCTCCGACGACGTTGAAGGACAGGCTGCGCCCCCCGGCGGTCGGGTCCTCGGCCCGTATCGCGCCGTCCGGTGCGCAGAGGAAGGCTTCCACGGTCAGGTGCCCGTCGGTCTCTATCTGCCACGGCGGAGGCCAGTCCGCCCCCGCATGGGAGTCGGGATCCACCGGGATGTAGATCCCCGACAGCGAGACGAGCCCCAGGGGGGCGCCGGTGAACTCCCCGGTCGAGCAGTGGATGTTCCCCATCAGGCCTATCTGACCGTTGGCCACGATCGTGAGCGGCGACGTGAGAGCCCCCGCCGTCTTCACGAGCACGTCGGAGAACGATGCGACGTAGACCAGGTCCGTCGTCGCGAGATCGACAGTGTCGCTGACGACGCCCTGTTCGGAGGAGACCAGCAGCCTGTCTCCGTCGATCAGGAGGCGCCTCGCGCCCCATATCACCTCGCCCGAGTCGGCCGCGGCCGCCCTCAGGTCGGCGAAGAGGTCTGAGAGCCTGCCGAAGTCCACCGGATCCGCGAAGGGGTCCCACGTCGGCCTGCCCTGCCTGTGGCTGGGGTAGGGCCTCACCCAGACCCTGCTGCCGTCCGGATGGGGCGAGAACCCGGTCCCGGCGTCGCAGAACCTGAAGCCTCCGCGCGAGGTCGTCGATATCGAGGCCACCCAGGGGTCGCCCGTGGAATCGGGGGAAGTGCTCGCGATGTCCACGATGCCGTTCGAGTGGACGGGGCCTTCGAGCCTCGCGCCGTCGCCCAGGATCCCGGGCGGGATGCCCATGTCCGTCAGCAGCGCGTACCGGGATGGATAGTCGGGGGCGGCCCTGACGGAGACCTCGCGGGTCATCTCGCCCGCGAGGCCCAGCGCCCGGATCTCCACGGTCCCCACGCTGTAGGGGGATCCGTTCACCACGGACGGGTCGATCACGACCCAGACCCTGTCCCCCGAGGGCAGGGCTATCCACTGGGCGCTGTCCCCGGGCATCGAGTACGGCTCCCCGGAAGGCGCCCGGTCGCCCTGCGCCAGGGTGTGGAGGGCGAGGCTCACTCCGGACTCGGCCGCGAGCTGCGCCCTCACCCTCCCCGCCCTGAACCTGTACGAGGACACGTTGGCCTGGAAGAGCACGAAGACCGCCGCCACGAGGATGGCGAGCGCCCCGGAGAGCACCACCAGGATGGCGAGCACCGCCCCGGTGCCGCCCCGCCTCCTCCTCCGGATCTCCATGCCCTTCACCTCTCCCGGCTCAGTAGAGGTCGTCGTCCAGGAGGTCGAGTGTCAGCTCGGGCCATTCCTTCCAGTAGCCGACGTCCCACCTCCCGGTCTGGGGGAAGAACGGAGGGTGCATGGTCATCAGGCGCGAGTCGTAGTAGATGACCGTGTACCACCCGCGCGTCCCGATGGTGGTGATGCCCTCGCCGTTCACGATGTATCCGCCCACGAACATGAAGTCTGCGGCAGGGTTCGGATAATTGGCGTCCTGGGCGACGAACTCCCCGTTGAGAACCATGACAGTGCAGTCGTACTCGATGTCGCTGTCGGCTACGATCTTCCACAGGGGATCGCTCAGGGGCCAGTCCGTCCCGCCTACCAGGTCTGGATCCCGCGCTATCACGAAGTCGCCGTATACGATGACGATCCCCAGCAGCGTGGTGTTGTCCATGTCGAGGATGTTCCGGTCGTGGTACTGCAGGGGTCCCAGGGTGTAGACGTGGCCGTTGCACCCTATCGTCAGGGGCTGCGTGATACCTTCCGGCGATATGGGGTCGGACCACGGCGAGTAATTGGGGTAGCTCTTGAGGTAGATCCTGTCCGTCGCCCCGTTTTCGATCCAGATCACGCGGTTCGACAGGCTCCCGATGTAGATCCTCTGCACCGGCCCTCCGTCGGAGGTGCACATCAGCAGAGTGTCGCCCAGGAGGGTGTCGCCCCTGAGGATCATCCGGGTTCCGTTGGGTACCTGGGCCGCCGTGAGGTACAGCCCTCCGCTGATGGCTGCGTCACGCGCGTCCTGCCAGTTCACCTCGTCGGGCCCGAACGGGATGGGGTCCACCCCCAGCTCGAAGTACGGCGGGCCCATCAGCATCCTCTCGATGGGCTGCACCGTGAGGTTCGAGTACTGCGGCGAGGTCTGGTGCGAGCCCGAGCCGCTGGTCCCGTAGATGTAGTAGTCGGAGGCCAGGCTGAACCTGTAGAACCAGATGTCGTTGGTGGACGATGAGCTGGAGCTCCACAGGCACACCGGCCCGTTCCCGAAGAACGGCCCGTCGAACCTGTACCCGTCGCCGTAGTACCCGTCGAGCGGCGGCTCGTTGAGGAAGGTGGCGAACCTCGCGAAGTTCTCGGGCAGCACCACTGTCTCCATGCCGTAGGTGTAGGTGGAGTCGCCCGAACCGATGTGGGCCAGCGCCCTCACGGCATACGCGTTGGAGGTGGCCACCTCGGCGTTCCGCTGGCTCGGGTCGACGAACACGCGCACCGTTCCCAGGTCCTCGCCCGGGAGGTCGTAGAAGCCCAGAGCGGGCGGCTCGGGGAGGAACTGCTCGGGGTAGGTGCCCTGCGGTATGTCGGCCCCTCCCATGATCATGTGGACGGAGAGGTTCACGCCGGCCTCGGCCGTGTACCTGGCCTGTATCCTGTCCCTGTTGTAGGCGTGGCTCCTGACGTTCACCTGGAACAGGGTGTAGACGGCCCCGGCCAGGATCGAGAGCACAAGCCCGAACAGCACCACCAGCGCCAGCGCGGCGCCTGTCCTGCGGGATCGATTCCTGATCATCGCCGTGCCTCCTACCTTGCGAAGAACTGGATGTTGTCGAGGTTCCACCCGCCGCGTTCGCCGAACGGGCCGGAGGACTCCATGAACCTTATGAAGAAGAATGCCCTGCCCAGGGTCCATGCGGCATCGAACTGCGTCGTGAGGTCGATTGCCTCGTAGTCCCATATCTCCTCTCCAACGCCGTAGTACGAACGCACGGTGACCCATTCCGAGGATGCAGAATCGGGCGGGACCTCGGTGTCGGTGAACGCCATCTGGATGAACGCGTCGTCGTTGGGGGCGTTCTGCAGGCACTTGAACACCTGCACCGCCACACTGTCGTAGGCGGCCTCGTCGGGCATCGGGTAGGGGGGCGAGAGGAACCAGGCCCATTCGCCCGGGCTGTAGAAGCCGTCGTCCGTCAGGTCCGTGCCCGCGATCGACGTCCCGTTCTCCGACGTCAGGGGCGGATCGACGCTCAGCACGACCGGGGTGCCTATCTCCCAGTCGTCGAGATCCCCGCCGTGAGTCCACGCCCCGGCGCTGCCCTCGGTGCCCATCTCCGACGGGGTGAAGATCATCTCGCAGTCGTTGAACGAGCTGCCGTTGTTGAGCGGCACGGAGGCGTCCGGATTGGTGCCGCCCTCGACCACCAGCTCGCCGTCGGTGGTCACCAGCCTGATGTTGGGCCTGTTGTTGTAGAGCAGCAGCAGGATCGGGTCGACAAGGTCGCTCTCGGCCTGGCGGCACCTGATCTCTCCGCCCGTGCTGCAGAGCCAGTCTATCTCGCTCGCGGTCCAGCCGGCGTCGAGCTGTTCGATCTTCAGGTAGAGGTTCTCACCGGGGGACAGCACGAACGGGTTCTCGAGCGCCAGTGTGTTCCATCCCCCGGTGCCAACGGTGAAGGGCACGGCGGAGCCCACCTGGACCATCGCGGCCTTGTCCCATTCGCCCGCCGATGCGAAGGAGCTGTCGGTGCCCGAGGACATGTACACGTCGCACAGGTAGTTCCAGGCGGCGGGCACGGTCTGGGCCTGGAACTGGATGGAGGAGATCTGGTAGCCCACGGCCTGGCCGTGGACCAGGAAGTTGTCGATGAGCCATCCCGTGTTCGTGGTGGAGCCGTCGGAGCCGAACACGAACCTGAACCTCACGGTGTGCCCCTTGTAGGCGTCGAGGGCCACCCTCTCTATCCGGGGGCTGTTGATGTCAGTGCCGCCGAAGATGCGAATCCCTGATCCGCCTGGGAAGTTCGCGGTGGAAGTGTAGTTGTAGAGCAGCCCAGACGAGGCGGTCAGGGTGGTCCAGACCCCTCCGTCGACGGATATCTGGACGTACCCGCCGTCGTCGCCGTTGCCGGCTTCGGCCAGCATCCTGTGGCTGAACTCGAACACGGGAGCGTCGATCCAGTCGGGCACCGATATCGAGGGGCTCTGCAAGAAGCAGTAGGAGTTGTTGCTGTAGTTGCTGCCGGAGGAGGTCTGGCTCACCCACGAGTCGGCGAAGGCCGGGATGATGTTCTTGAAGTTCCAGTCGTCGACCCTGTTCATGGCCATGCGGCCGTGGCGCCAGCCGTCGGCGACGGTGCCCGGCCTCAGGACCGTCACCTCGACGTCGTCCCACAGGCGGCCGCCCGATCCCGGCATGGTGCCGGAGCCGGACTGGCTGAGAAGGACCCTGTAGTTTGCAGCGAACGGATAGGAGTTGTCCCTGGCCGCCTGGTCGAGGTCGATGGAAGTCGACGCCCAGGAGGCCGACCCCGCGCAGGTCCCGATCGGGGAGTACGTGCTGTCGCCGTATGCGGTGACGGTGATGTCATCGAGCGAGATGCCGTCGTTGGCATTGATGGCGGTGGCCCTTCTGCTGCCATACCAGCCGAATGCCACGTAGAGCGGATCGGGTACGACCGCCGGCGCCGCGAACGCGGCGTTCCTGGTGTACCATGTGGAGTTGTCGAAACCGCCGGGGTTGAGGTAGTAGAGGAGGGTCGGAGGGATGTAGGCCCCGCTGGAGTTCCAAGCGACGAAGTCCGCGTTCCAGCCCGGGGCCCCCCCGGCGTCGGATCCGTCCGAATGATCGTGGAACCTGTAGGAGATCACGATGGCGTCGCCCGCGGAGACGCCCGCGGTCGGGAAGGACAACCTCATGCGCTCGGAGCCGGCTGTGTAATCAACGTTGGCATCCATCGTGACGAAGTAGCCGTTGCCTCCCCAGCCCGCTGTGTTCAGGTACCTGTACCTGCCTCCGGTGCCCGAGAAGGTGACGCTCGCGGGGATGCCGGACTCGAAGTCTACGGATGCCAGCTGAGTAGCGGTGAAGTCGTTGAAGAACACGCCGTCGGCGGAGTCTGCGGCGCCCTCCCCGCTGTAGGACCGGTAGGTGAGCCTCAGTTCGTCTGCGTACTCGTCGAATGCAGAGAGGTCGAGACCCAGCGAGGCGAGGTTCCTTGTTTCGGCCCCGGCGGCGGACCTGTCCATCCGGAGGGAGTTGTTGTAGATGTCGATCCTGCCGCCCCCGAGGGGCGCCATGATCCAGTTCGAGGCATAGCCTCCCGTGAACTGGTCGATGAAAATCTGCGTCGTGTCGGTTCCCGCGCCGGGGACGATGTCGTCGCTCCAGACGATGATGTCCTGGGCCGTGGCCTGCGGGCCCTCGAAGTCCTCGAGCGTGGTGATGGGCGTGCCGAGGTAGCCCTCCTCGTCCATCGCGAGCCACTTCACGATGTTGAAGAACACCTCCCACCCGCGCTCGGTGTAGCTTCGGCTCTGCCACGCGCTGAAGTGTACGCGGCGCAGGCTGTCGGGCACGAGTTCGAGGTTGGTGGCGTATACGCCCGAGGAGTCGGAGAACGTTCCCGGATTCAGGTAGAGGGTGTCGCCGAGCACCGGGGTCATGCCGGTGAGCACGGACTGGTACCCGTTGGTCATCGCCTCGTACACGTCGAACGTGCCGGTGAAATGTGCCGGGGGGCCGAACTTCACGACGGTCATCTGGTCGTTCTGTATCTCGCCGTAGGATGTGCCCATCGCGAAGAGGTCCACCGCGTCCTGGGCCGACAGGGTGATTGTCGGCACGGGCAGGTCGGCGAAGAACGTCGGATAGGCGCCGTTGTAGTGCGATCCGCCGGGGATGTGCCTGAGGATCAGGGCGTCGACCTCGGTGTAGTCGTAGCCGATGAGCTGGTCGTCGGTCAGTTCGCGCACCGTGTATCCCCAGTACTGCAGCCTCGTGCTGAACTCGTCCTCGTCGACGGTGGGGGCGGGATTCAGGCTGTCACCGCCGACGTTGAGGACGATGAGGCCCCTCATGGGCTCGGGGGGCCAGAACATCGGATCGATGTTGTGGTTCACCCCGAGGTTCCGGGGGGAGACCGAGGTGTGCAGGATGGTCTGGAGCACGTTGTCGCCGTGGATGGACGTGAGGATCAGCGTGATCCTGACGTGCCGGATCATGTCCCTGGAGGTGGAGTCGATGGGGAACGGGATCTGGCTGCCCCCCTCGTCCAGGTAGACGTACTGGAGCGAGGTGACGTCGTTTCCGACGTTCTGGGTCCTGCTCCCCTCGTCGGTGATCCTCACCTGGTCGTTGATCCGGGTGATGTGCCTGTAGTCGGTGGGCTCGAGCGAGGCGGACTCGTCCAGGTCCGCGTAGAAGGACATCGAGTCCGGGGTGGCCTTGGTGATGGGGTGCCACTCGTCGTTGTCCCATCCACCGACGGGCATGTAGCCCGCCCAGATGATCTCGTTGGACACCCTGTCCAGGATCATCCTCGCGTCCATGTCCAGCTCGTTCTGCTGGCGGGCGAACTCGAAGTGCTCGGTGCCGCTGATGAACATCATGAAGACGCCGGCCATGATCACGCCGAGGACCACGATCACGATGGTCACCTCGACGAGGCTCATGCCTCTCCTGGTCTCGTTTGCTTTCATCCCGACCACCCCTAGAAGACGGTGCTGAGTGAGAGGGAGTCGGGGCCGTTGGCCCCGGTCCACACCACCAGGCACTGGACGAGCCTTGCGTTCGAGAGCAAGGGGAATGGAGAGCTGACGATCACGTACTTCGAGAACTTGTCCGTCACCTCGGGGCCGATGGAGCCGTCGGCCACGGTGTCCATGCTCACCGAGCGCATCTCCTCGATGCCCATGCGGGCTATCTCGAGGGCCTGCGTCTTGTCGTCCATGATGACGGACTGAGTGATGATGTGCCCGAAGAAAGAGCCGATGCCCACCACGAGGACGGCGAGGATCAGGCTGGCTATGAGCACCTCGACCAGCGTGAAACCGCCCCTCGCTCCGCAGGGACTCCTCATCTCCATTCCGCTCCTTTCGATTCCACGAAACGCCTCTCGAGGGTGACGGGTCCTCCCGAGGGACCGGTCACCGTCACGATGACTGTCAGATCGATGAAGGAACCGCCCGAATCCTCCGATACGAGCCTTGTGTCTATCGAGTATTCCCTTCCGTCCACTTCGACCGTCCGGCTGCCCGGAGCCACGGAACCGGGCCCCGATTCGGCGTCCGCCATCTCGTCGGCCGCGATGACGAGCGAGGAAGCCCTGCAGGATACCGACTCCTGGCCGTCCGAAAACGCCTTCACGGACACGGCGAGCGCCCCCGTCACGACGATCAGGATGGCGGAGGCCAGGACGGTCTCGATCAGGGAATAGCCGGCCCGGGAGTCCGTCATGCGCCGCCGGTCCTCACCGAGAGGGCTCCGCTGCCGTCCATGTAGACGGGGACGAACAGCGTGTCGATCCTCGTGCTGCCCTGCTCCTCCAGAGTGGAGAGCCTCCACAGCGAGCCCGTACCCTCGCCTTCCACGGGGTCGAGCACGACGGACAGCGAGCTGCCGTTCCAGATGACCGCGTCGGGCGGGCCGCCGTCGATGTCTGCGAAGACGGGCCTGCCTTCCGCGAGCAGCATCGATTCGCCGCTCGCGCAGGATGCGATGCGGAGACCGCCCGCGTCACCCGCCACACAGTTGCAGTCCTCATGGAGGAGACCGGTCCAGCGGGGTCCCGACAGGGCGGCCACGGGATCGAGGCTCTGGAAGCCGGACCAGCCCAGGCGCCTCCATGTGCGTCCGGAGGCGCCTTCCCAGCATACGACGAATCCCGACGAAACCCTGCTGAAGCCCCATGCCGCGGGAGAGGCCCCGGGGACCGAGTCGGAGAATACCGTTCCCGAGGCGGTGAAGCAGGTTATCCTCGAGGAGGAGACGGCCGCCAGGTCGTCAGCGCCGTCCATGTCCGCATCGCAGCGCACGATGGAGTAGGGGCCCTCCCCCGCTTGCACCGGCGTTCCGGCGCAATCGAGCCCGAGGGCTGCTTCGAGGGCGGAGCCGCCGGTGAGCAGGGAGCCGTTGCGGAGTATGGCTGTGAAGGGGCCGTCGGCCCGGTAGATCACGACCGCAGGCATCCCGTCGAGGAGCCCTGCCTCGGCGGCCGTCCAGGCGGATCCCGGGGCCGGGGCTGCGCATCTCGTCACCGAACCGTCGCGTGCGGTGAAGAGCACCGAAAGCTCGGGACCTGCCGTGATCACCGCGAAGAGGTATCCGGATCCGGAGCCCGTTCCGGCGATCACGGATCCCTCGGGGGCGCAGACGGGAGGGAGCTGCTCGAACCCGCGGCCGGACGGATCGAAGACCCTCACTTCCAGCGAATCGCCCGAGGGCGTGAGGAGACTGATGGAGCCGTCGGACGCGACGAAAGCGGTGCCGGCCGGGAATTCCCCGATCGTGACGGAGGCGGGAGGTACGGGGGCGGTCGACAGGAGATCCATCCGGGTCGAGAATCCCCCCGATTCGAAGCTCGTCCCGTCCAGATCGCGCGGCTGGAGCCCTCCCCCGGAGAGGGACCACGCCAGCCATTCGCCGGCGCCGGCGCTCGTGAGACCGGCCTGGGCCGCCCTCTCCCGGGCGGTCTGCCCGCTCCTCATCCTGCCGACGTAACCCAGCAGGAGCAGGGCCGACAGCATCACCACCGCCGCCGCCGCGGAGGCCAGCACCAGCATGGCCCCCCTGCGGCCCGCATCGTCGTCCGGGCGGATGAACGGGTCCTTCATGTCAGGGTTCATGTTCATGCCCAGCATGGGAGCAAGGAACCTGCCACCCTGCGGTGTCGCAATAATCAATTCTACGTGATGTATTGCGTCATGGAATCCGGGGTATCGAGCAGCAGGGGCGACGCGGGTGTAAAGCGCTCTTTACGGAAGGGTGTAGAATCCGCCGGGGCGGCGTACGATCCGGCCCGACATCTCGAGCATGAGCAGGCGGGCCTGCAGTTCGGGAGCCTCCATGCCCGTCGATCCGGCGAGCTCGTCGAAGTGGGCCGGGCCCCTCGTCAGGGCGTCAGTCACCGGGTCGCCGCAGGAGGCCTGCGGATCCCCTCCGGAGGACGGCTCGTCTGTGATGCCGAGAGACTCTAGGATGTCGCCGGGGCATGTCGCGACCATGGCGCCCTCCCTGAGGAGCCTGTTGGTGCCCCGGGAGCCGGTGCGGGTGATCTCGCCGGGGACGGCGAACACGTCCCTGCCCTGCTCGAGCGCGGCGTCGACGGTGATCATGGTGCCGCTCCTGTCGCCGGCCTCGACGACGACCAGAGCCCTGGAGAATCCGCTTATCAGCCTGTTCCTCCTGGGGAAGTTGAAGGCCTCGGGCCGGGTGCCGGGCGGGAATTCAGTCACGAGGGCGCCGTTCGCGGCGATCTCCTCGGCGAGGCCAGCGTGTTCACGCGGATAGACCACGTCGATGCCGCAGCCGAGAACCGCAATCGTGGACCCGCCGACCTCGAGGCAGCCCCTGTGGGCTTCGCCGTCGATGCCCCTGGCCATGCCGCTGACGATCCCCACCCCCCGAGACGCGATGCCCGAAGCGAGGGCCCGCGCGGCGCGCAGGCCGTACTGGGATGCCCTGCGCGAGCCTATCACGGCGACCGAGGGGATCGAGGAGAAACGGCCGAGGTCGCCCCTGAGGAAGAGGATGGCCGGCGGATCGGGGATGTCGTCGAGTATGGAGGGGAACTCTGGAGATCCGGCATGCACGATGCCGCTGCCGGTGCGCTCGAGGGCGGAGGCGGCCTTCAGCACGGCTTCCTTCGGGGGGCCGCTTCCGGGGAATCTGGAACCCAGACTGTCGAGTGCTTCGGAAGGGGTCAGGGAGGCGAGCAGCCTTCGGAGCAGGACCCGTCCGACCCCTCTTGCGAGGGACAGGGCGACGAGAGCCTCGAATTCCTCGTCTCCGACACCGCCCGGGCCAGGACCTCCAGGAACCGTGCCACCCCCTCTCCCGTCGCCGCGCTGAGGGCGATCGTGCCTTCCGGCATGCCTTCGAGTTTATCCCGGACTCCCTCCGGGGTCAACACGTCGGTCTTTGAAAGGACGATGATCTCCCTGGCGCTCCAGGAGTCTCCGTAGGCCCTCATCTCCGACCTGAGTATCCTGAGCTGCTCCATGGGCGTCTCCCCGAGGTCCGGAGCGAGCACGAACACCAGGATCGCGGTTCTCTCGGCATGGCGGAGGAACCTCAGGCCCAGGCCGGCGCCGTCGGAAGCCCCCTCGACCAGGCCCGGGAGATCCGCGACCACGAAGTCGAACCCCTCCCCCATGCGTACGACGCCGAGGCAGGGATGGAGGGTCGTGAAGGGGTAGTTCCCTATCTTCGGCCTGGCTCTGGACACTGCCGAGAGGAGGGTGGACTTGCCCGCGTTGGGGAGCCCGACCAGCCCTGCGTCGGCAATGAGCTTGAGATCCAGGATCAGCTTCCGCTCGACACTCCTGCCTCCGGGCGTCGCGAACCTCGGAGTCTGCCTGGTGGACGTGGCGAATCGTGCGTTTCCGCGGCCCGGCACACCGCCCTCCGCGACGATCAGTGTCTGCCCGTCCTCGACCAGGTCGCCCAGGCGCTCTCCCGTCACTGCGTCGGTCACGACGGTGCCCGGCGGAACTGGCAGCAGGAGGTCGCTCCCGTCACGCCCCGTCATCCGGTTGCCTCCGCCCTGCGCTCCGCTCGCGGCCTTGAAGACGGATCCGCCCCTGAAGTCGAGCAGTGTGGAGAGGGACCTGCGGACGACGAGTATCACGCTGCCGCCACGCCCGCCGTCGCCTCCGCTCGGGCCGCCCTTGGGCACGAAGGCCTCGCGCCGGAAGGCGACGATCCCGTCGCCCCCCCTGCCGGAGGCTACGCGGATTTCGACCCTGTCTACGAATCTCGATTCCAGGGCGTCCCCCCGAAGCAGGCCGCCCCAGCCGGGCGGGCTGCGGCGGCCGCCTGTCCGGACATTGTTACTCGCTGTACCTGCGGACCCTGTCTATCTTCTCCTCGCACAGGGCTATGGCGTTCTGGGCGGCGGCGACCATCTCCTGGGCCTGGCCGCTCCTGTAGCCGGTGACCTGGTTGAGGTAGGAGACTGCCGTCCCGAGGTTCTGCACGGCCTCCTCCCAGACGGGGATGTTGGAGGCCACCAGTTCGGAGACCTGGGCCTGCCGCGTCCCGCTCTGGTAGTAGAAGGCGCCCACCATGTAGTTGGCGACCGGATCGTTGGGATAGGCGCTGTGCAGCCTGGAGAAGACCTGCTGCATCGAGCCGTACTGCCCGCCGTCGCGGTAGATCGTGGCGAGCATCATGTAGGCCTGCCTGTCGCCCGATGAGGAGATGATGGACTCGAGGCGGCTGATGGCCGAGGAGCTCCTTCCGGCCGCGGCCTCGAGCTGGGCCGTGTAGAGCGCGAGCTGCATGTTGTCGGGCTGCTCTTCGAGGACGAGTATGGCGTTGTCTGCTGCCTCGGCGTGCCTGCCGGTCTCCGAATAGGCAGATACGAGCTTCAGCCTGAGGTTGGCGAACTCCGGATGAGCCGCCAGGACACCTTCGAGATGAGGGATCGCGGCCTCGTAGTCACCGAGCTGCTCGTACAGCAGGCCGAGCGCATAGCGCGCCTGCAGGTTCTGGGGATTCTGGGCCAGGGCGCTCTCGAAGCTGTTCACGGCCTCGTCTATCATGCCCATGGCATTGAACGCGGAGGCCAGGCCGACATAGGCCGAGGCGTTGTCGGGATCGGCCTCGATGGCCTGCTCGAAGTAGGTGCGGGCCTGCTCGGGCAGGTCGTTGCGGAGGCTGATCTGTCCGAGCCCGGCGAGGGCCTCGGAATTGGCGGGGTCGGCTGCGAGGATGGTGCCGTAGATCTCGCCGGCCCTGTCGACGGAGTCGACTTCGGCCTTCATGTAGATCGATGCGAGCAGGATGTTGGCGTCCAGCAGCGCCGGATCGACCGAAAGGGCCTGCTTCAGGGAGGTGATCGCCATCGGCCAGTTCTCGGTGCTGATGTGGTACTCGGCCATGTCGAGGGAGTTCTGCGCGCGCTGCCCGACTTCCTGCGAGATGGAGGCGACCATCTGGCCCGCGAGGGTCGAAACGGCGTCGCCGTTCTTGATGACCGTCGAGGGCTGGGGGGTCACGGTGCTGCCCGAGCCGACTATCCCGATGTTCCAGGAGACCGTGTAGTTCCCTGCGCCTGCGTTCGAGACGAACCCGTAGACCACCAGGTCCGCTCCCGCCGCCGATGCGGCCTGGCAGGCGATGTCGGGCGGGATGCCGTACTGGAAGTCGCTCGAACTGAAGCCGAGGTCGGAGGCGGCGTCCTCGAAGTCGCCGCCGGAGATGAAGGTGTACCCGGAGGCTGCTCCTATCTCGGATTCGAGGTTGTCGAGCAGCTTGTCGCTTATCCAGCGGCCGTCGGAGTCTCCGTAGCCGAACGGGGCCACGGCGACCGAGGTCTCGCCCGATGCGTCGGATGCGATGGCCTGGCTGCATGCGAGGAGAGGGAGACAGAGCCCTATGAAACTGATCCTTAACAAGATATCCTCCTCCCGGATGGTCCGAGAATCATGGTTGAGCTTGGAATATGCCCGCGCCCGGGCTCCGGATCAACCTCGGTATTCTACCCTTCGAGCCAGGCGATGTTTCGCAGACCGGTCCCGTCCCTCCTGAAGGAATGGAACATGTCGGGCCTGCACATCGTACAGGGTCCCGAATGCATGATGGCGCACGCCAGTCCGGCGGCCCTCGCCTGGGACACGAGCGCGGCGCGGAGATCGAGCCTCCCTTCGGGATGCTCCCCGCCCGAGCGGTCGACGACCAGCTTCCTCACATTCCCGCCGACGCCGTAGCAGGAGGCGCATATGCACGGTCCGGCGACCGCCAGCTCCGGCTCCTCGGGGAACGCCCTCACGATGGCTTCGACGGCCCCGGAAGCGAGCCCCCGCCAGCCCGCGTGCACCGCTCCCAGGAATCCCCGCGAGGCGATGAAGAGGGATGCGCAGTCGGCCAGCTTCAGAGCGGGCCTGCCCTCCCCCCTGCGAAGGATCATGCCGTCCGCCTCCTCCCCGCCCTGCGGATCCCGGACGATCCTGGCGCCGTGAACCTGTCTGAGGAACACCATCCTGCCATGCCCCGTATCGCGGAAGGCGCAGGTCCCCCTGACGTGGAACGCACAGCCGGCCGCGAGGGGCGCGTCCAGCCGACCGCCGGGCCCGGGCATGGGGAGTGGTGCTGCAGTGTCCATCAGCCGCGGTCCGCCCCGGCGATCGACCGTGCGAAGGCCAGGGCCTCGTCCGGCGCGACCCCCCTGAAGGCCGGCAGGGAACGCATGATCAGCCGGCCGTACGAGGACGAGCTCAGCCGCCTGTCCAGGATCACCACGACCCCCCTGTCCCTGGAGGATCTGATGAGACGCCCGACTCCCTGGCGGAGCCTGATGACCGCGGATGGAAGCATCAGGCCCATGAACGAGCTGCTCCCGTCCTCCTCCATGGCCTTCATCCTGGAGGCGGTCCAGGGATGGCCCGGCGAAGGGAAGGGAAGCCTGTCGATGACCACCGCCTGTAGCATGTCGCCGGGGAGGTCGATCCCCTCCCAGAAGCTGGATGTCCCGAAGATCACCGCACCCGGATCGCTCCTGAAGGACTCCAGGATGGCCCGTCTCGAAGCCTCTCCCTGCACGAGCATCCTCACCCCGGGGGGCAGCGACCCGCGCGCGGCGGAGGCGGCGAGCTGGAGGTTCCTGTTGCTCGTGAACAGGAGCATCGTCCTCCCCCCGAGGATCGAGGCGAGATCGCTCCCCCACCTCCAGGCCTCGCCGGCCAGGGCGCCGTGTTCGTCGGGATGAGGGAGGCCGGGGGGACAGGTTATGACCGCCTGGTCGGCATAGTCGAAGGGGCTCCCGAAGTCGCACTCCCCGTCGCGTTCGCCGAGCCCGAGGCGGGAAGCCATGTAATCGAAGCTCCCGCCCACGGAAAGAGTGGCGGAGGTGGCGATCACCACCCTGAACCTCGAGAAGACCTCGGACTCGATCAGCCTGCCGGGATCGAGCGGTACCGCACGTATCCTGGGACGTCCGCCCTCGGCTTCGAGGAAGATGCTGTTCTCGTCGATCGATGCCGCGAGGAGCGAGTCGCATGTCGCGGCTATCTTCCGGCAGGCCGCGGAAGGTCCGGCGAGGCCCTCCGCCCCGGCCATGGAAGCCCCCAGTGAGGAGGCCTCCGACGACACGGCCTCCAGATCCTCCCTGTGCTCCTCCGGGATCCAGTGCGCGGTTTCGGCCGGCCTGCCCAGGAGCCCCTCCATCAGGGACGTGACGATCCGGGCTGAGGAGAGCCAGCCGGCCTTCTCCGTCAGAGGGGAATCGCTCCAGGCGATGCCGTCGATGACCGGCATCATCATGCCTGCCGACAGGGTGAGGCCCATGCATTCCGCAGCGGCGTCCTCGAGCCTGTGGGCCTCGTCAACGATCAGCACGTCGGAGTCGGGCAGGATGTCCTCTCCCTGGGAGGCGGATACGAGCAGATGGTGGTTGACGACGAGGATGTCGGCCCTGCGGGCCTCTGCCCTGGCCTTCATCAGGAAGCAGCCGGCCCTCGCCGGGCAGGAGGGCCCGAGGCAGTCGAGGGAATCCGACCTCACCCTCGACAGCGCGGCGGGGTCCGGTTCGCCGGGCAGTTCGGAGAAATCCCCCGAAAGGGTCTCTTCAGGCCATTCCCCGAGGTCGGCCGGGATCTCGGAGGGTGGCATCGACCTCCACTTCCTGAGGCAGAGATAGTTCCCCCTCCCCTTGAGGAGCGCGGTCCCGGCAGGGATCGAGAGCAGCCCCGCCACGTCGGGGATGTCCCTCAGGAAGAGCTGGTCCTGGAGCGTCAGGGTGGCGGTGGAAATCATCGTGCGTCTGCCCGACAGCATGGAGGGCACCAGATAGGCCAGGCTCTTGCCCACCCCCGTGCCCGCCTCCAGGATGTACCGGCCCCCGTCCTCGATGGATCTGGAAACAATCAGGGCCATCGCGGTCTGCCTCGGCCTCCGGCCGAACCTCCCGGCCGACCCGCCCTCGAGGCCGTGGTCGAAGAAGCCGGCCACGGCCTCCTCAAGACCTTCCATCGGACCTCCTGGAGGGCCTGACGTCCTGGAGATGGAGCCTGAGCTCCCTCCGGCCCCTGAACTCGTCGATCCTCAGGCAGTATGCGAGATCGAGCGAACCCTGCTCCGGACGCTCGAGCCCTCCCATCCCGAATCCTATCGCCCTGAGCTTCCTGCCTCCGATCGAGAACGAGCAGCTCAGGTGCCTGCCGCCCCCGACCCTGCTCCACTCGACGGGCCTGGCGTCACCCGTGATCCAGACCGGCTCCTCGTTGCCCTCGCCGAAGGGTTCCATCCTCGAGAGCTCCCTGGCCAGATCCATGGTCAGGTCATCCTCCGACAGCCTCCCGTCCAGCAGCACCGAACCGGCATCCGGGCCCTCCGGCAGCCTCGCACGGACCTCGGCGTTGAACCTGGCCCGCAGCTCCCCGAGGTCGGATGCCCTGAATTCGAGCCCGGCGGCTCCGGCGTGGCCGCCGAAGTTCCCGAGCATGCCGCTCATGGAGGAGAGGATCTCGAAGAGGTTGATCCCGGGGACGCCCCTGGCGGAACCCCTCGCGCCGCCGTCCCGGTCCAGCGCGCAGAGGACGACCGGCCGGCCCTCCTCCGACGCAAGCCTGGAGGCGGCTATCCCTATCACGCCCTTGTGCCATTCCGGCGAAGCCAGGAAGAGAGCCGGATCGCCCTCGAAACCGGCCGAGAGCCTGGCGGCCTCCTCCGTCACCTTCCGGTCGAGGATCCGCCTGGCGTCGTTCGTCCTCTCCATCTCGTCAGCGGCTTCGACCGCCTCCTCGAACGAATCGGCGAGTAGGAGTTCGAGCACGGGGGCGGCAGAAGCGATGCGCCCGCAGGAATTCAGCCTTGGGCCTATCCGGAACGAGACATCGGTTCCGGTAGTGCCCTCCAGATCGAAGCCCGCCCGGGCGGCCAGCGCGGAGATGCCCGGCAAGGCTCCATTCCTGAGCATCTCGAGTCCGAGTCTCGCGATGATCCTGTTGTCACCCGAGAGCGGGACGATGTCGCAGATCGTTCCGATGCACGCAAGGGCGATGGATCTCCCGGGCATCCCGGGAGTCCCGGTCATCTCCGAGAGAGCCCTTCCGAGCAGGAAGGCGGTGCCCGAGCCCGAGAGGGACGCCCAGGGGCAGGAATCTCCGGTACGGCTCATGCGGGGGTCGACTATCGCCGAAGCCTTCGGGAGTTCGGGGCCGGGTTCGTGGTGGTCGGTGACCACCGTCCTGATGCCGGCCGATTCGAGGGCCGCGACCTCGGCACAGGCGTTGATGCCGCAGTCGACCGTGACCAGCGTTCCGGCCCCGGTCTCCGATGCGATCTCGACGGCCCTGCCGCCCAGTCCGTACCCTTCCTCCATCCTGTCGGGGATGTGTATGGAGGGTACAGCCCCGGCCGCCTCGAGCGCCCCGTGCATCACGGCCGAGGCCGTCAGCCCGTCGGCGTCGAAGTCGCCCCAGATCAGCACCCGGCTTCCCCTGGAGGCGGCTTCGGCCAGGATCGCGGCTGCATCACGCATGCCCGGGATGGAGTCCCAGTTCGAGAGGTCGTCGATCGAGGGTGAGAGAAAGCGCCCGAAGCCGGCGGGATCGTGCCCGCGTCGAGCCAGGACCAGGGCCATGGGCAGAGGCAGGCCGTGATCCAGGGCTAGACCCGGATCAGGATTCGGACGCTCTGGATTCCGTGCGGTCCACCTCTTCATGGGTCCGCTTGCTCGGGAAGGGGCAGGGTCGGGCTGTAAGCCGGGTTCTGTGCCATGAGGCGGCAGCCATCCATCTGGGACTCCGGTCTCCCGGAGCCTCTAGCGGCCTACCCGGAGGTCGAGGGAGCGGGCAGCTCCCTGTCCCGGAGGACTCCCTCCCTATTGGGCCTTGCACCGGGCGAGGCTTGCCTTGCGAACCGGGTTGCCCCGGTCCCGGTGGGCTCTTACCCCACCTTTTCACCCTTGCCGCCGGGCGGCGGTTTCGTTTCTGTGGCGCTTTCTTTCCGTTACCGGAACCGGGTGCTACCCGGCGCCCTGCCCTACGGTGCCCGGACTTTCCTCCCCACCGAGGGGGCGGCTGCCCGCCCGGCCCTGCCTTTGCCCTAAACTCCCTCGGCGGGCGGCCGGTTCCCGTCGAGATCGACTACGTATCTGCCGCAGATCGGACAGGAATACGAGACACCCTGGCCGATCTCGACCGCATTCTGAGGAGGGACATTGGTATGGCAGCCGCCGCACGCGCCTCTGACCAGGCCGACGACGGCGCTCGATCTGCCCGACACCCTGAGCTGCTCGTACTTCCTCAGGAGTCTCACCGACACCTCTGCAGCGCGGGCCGTCCTGTCCCCTTCGAGCCTCGAGATCTCCTCCCGAAGCGATCTCTCGCGCTCCGCCAGGAGTTCCTTCTTCTTCGAGGCCCGTTCGGTGTATCTGTCGAGCTTCTTCCTCGCCTCCTCGATGGAGCCGCGGGTGCCGTCCTCCTCGTACATGAGTTCGAGCGTGCGGCTGTCGATGTCGTCGATCCTCTTCTCCACATATGCGATCTGTTCGAGCATCGCCTTGTACTCGGCATTCGTCCTCAGCGAGAGGAGCTTCGTCCTGTATTCGGCGAGCTTCTGGCGAGCCTCTGTCTTCTCGCTCTCGCATTTCTTCTGGGCCGACGCCAGATCGGCGAGCCTGCTCTCCACGCCTGCGAAATCGTTTCTTGCGGCAGCCAGTTCGGCCTCGACGATGGACAGTTCGCCCGGGATGCCGGCGAGTTCCGCCCTCTCCCTGTCCAGCAACAGGTCCACTTCCTGCAGCATCAGGAGACCCGAGAGAGAGCCTTCCAAATTCAGCCTCCGGGGGGATGCGAAAAGGGGTGTGCCCGGAGGCACACCCCGCCGTTCGTCCCGGCATGTCGTTCCGGGATCACTCGGAGCCCGGACATGGCGGGAAAGAGTGGTGGGCGGGACAGGAGTCGAACCTGCGACCCCAAACGTGTGAAGCTTGTGCTCTAGCCAACTGAGCTACCCGCCCTTCGAGATGATCTGGTGGGCCCACCTGGACTCGAACCAGGGACCGACCGGTCATGAGCCGGTGGCTCTAGCCAACTGAGCTATGGGCCCCTGGCCGGGGCGAAACTACACGGAACCGGTCCCCGGTGTCAAGAAATGCGTGTTGACCGCTTCCCGCGCCGCTCCTACATTCCCGGCACACGACGGATCGGTGCCGGAGTGGCGGAACGGCAGACGCGGTGGACTCAAAATCCACTGTCCGCGAGGGCGTGAGGGTTCGATCCCCTCCTCCGGCACCACGGTTATTCCCGCGTCCGCGGGAAT
Source organism: Candidatus Fermentibacter sp. (assembly GCA_030373045.1). NCBI lineage: Bacteria > Pseudomonadati > Candidatus Fermentibacterota > Candidatus Fermentibacteria > Candidatus Fermentibacterales > Candidatus Fermentibacteraceae > Candidatus Fermentibacter > Candidatus Fermentibacter sp. The sequence continues at coordinate 283 of JAUCPW010000070.1, read as the reverse complement.
AACCTGGCACGGCAGCGGCTTGCCAGTGTTCCGATAACCGGAACGGCAAGCCGCGAGAGTGCCCGGAGCGTACTTCCTCAGGCTAGAATCCGGATTCGCGTCCGCGGATCCGGCACGCATACCCGCAGAATCCCTGCGGGATTCTTCTGTAATGCTACCCGTCGATTCCGAGGAACGAAATCGATGACCTGCGAGAGCGCTTACGGGCGGCCGGACGCAGGTGTCCCGGCCGCGATGCGAGTCTGTCTCTTATACACATCTGACGCTGCCGACGAGTTCCGAA
>JAUCPW010000069.1 GCA_030373045.1 Candidatus Fermentibacter sp. | reverse complement strand
CCGCTGGTCCTCCTCCTCGGCTCCGCGGCGGTCTTCGTCATCCCGGCCGCCCTGATGCTGCCGTGGGCCTCGGTCGTCCGGGGGGCCGACAAGGGCTTGGACAACACCCTCAGCCAGTCCGTCCGCGAGCTCCTCTATATCCCCGTGGCGGCGGACATCAAGTACAAGGCCAAGATCTTCATCGACATGTTCGTCAACAAGTTCGCGACCGGGTTCGGGGCCGCGCTCTTCCTGGCCCTGCGGGCCGTCCGCCATTTCGATTACCGCGAGGCCAGGACCTGGCCGTCATCCGGGAGATCGGGGTCCTGACGCTCGCGTTCGTGCTGGGCTGGCTCGTCTTGACGCGGCTCGTCTACCGGGAATACCCGGCCGTCCTGAAGCCGGCCATCCGGAAGAAGTGGCGCCGGGGCGACGAGGTCCTGGCCGAGCACGTCGACGAGGACCTGACCCTCAAGATCTTCAACACCATCCAGAGCCGGGAGCGGAGCACGACCCTCTACCTCATGAACGTCTTCGACCTCGTCCGGCGCAAGGACCTGACCCCGGAGCTCAAGGCCCTCCTCGGCCTCAAGCGCGACGAGATCCGGGCCCGGGGCATGGACGCCCTCTTCGACGTCGGCGGCGCGGGCTTCTTCCCGGGCCTCGAGGAGGCCATCGAAGACCCCGCTTTCCGGCGGGAGATCGACCTGGTCTTCCTCCTGCCGGTCTACCAGGAGATCATGGCCCGGCAGCTCGGGGAGATCGCGGCCTCGCCCCTCGAGCTCGACCGGGTCGAGGTGGCCAAGCTCATCGGCCGCATGGTCCCGAACCCGCCCACGCTCGAGGCCCTCGGCCGGCTCCTGGAGGACCCCTCGCCCGAGGTCGCCCTCTACGCCCTCGAGAGCGCCGCCGTCCACCGCCATCCCGGCCACGTCCCCCGGATCCTGGCCCTGCTGGCCAATCCCATGGTCCGGGCCGAGGCCCAGGCCGCGCTGGCCGCCTATGGACCGGGTCTCGAGGCCCTGGTCGCCCCGACGCTCCGCTCGGCCGACGCGCCCCTCGAGGTCCGCCGGGCCATCCCCGAGGTCCTGGCCCGGGTCGGCACCCAGACCGCCGCCGATCTCCTCCTCGGCGAGCTGGCCCGCCGCGAGGAGGCCATGGAACAGGCCCTCGTCGACGCGCTTTGCAAGATCCGCCTCGGCCGGCCCGAGGTCCGCTTCCCCCGGAAGGCCGTCCGGCCGGAGCTCCTGCACCTCGTCCGGAAGGCCTGCGACGTCGTCCTCGTCCCGCCGCCCGGCCCGCCGGCCGGGGCCAAGGCCCTGCTCGACATCCGGATCAAGATCGTCTTCGACCTCCTGACCCTGGTGCATCCGCCCGAGGACATCGTCAAGGCCTACCAGAACATCCTGCGGGGAACGGCCCAGTCGACCGACTATTCGCTCGAGCATCTCGACACGCTCCTCGACCGGGATCTCAAGGGCCTCCTCCTGCCGCTCGTCGACGAGGGGCTCTCGCCGGAGGAGCGGGCCCAGCGCGTCCGCAAGGCCCTGAGGTTGAAATGACCGTCCGCGTCATTTAGAATGGCCGCAGAGAGTGTGCTCATGGCCACGTTGTACATCTACCCGAAATCGGGGGAGCCTTCGACCTACCCGCTGGCCGGGAGCCGGGTGACGGTCGGCCGGTCGTCCGCCAACGACATCGTCCTGTCCGACCAGTTCAGCTCGGGCATCCACGCCGTCATCGCCCCGACCGAGCGGGGCTACGCCCTGATCGACCAGGGCAGCAAGAACGGCACGTTCGTCAACGGCCGCCGGGTCACCGGCGAGATCGACCTGGCCCGGGGCGACGAGATCCTGATCGGCTCGACCCGCTTCTACTTCGACAAGGACTTCCAGCCGCCGGTCGAGACCATCGAAGGGACGACCTTCACCCACAGCTCGAACACGATCATCCAGGTCAAGGACATCCTCAAGAAGCCGCCGGCCACCGGCGTGGTCATGAAGACCCCGGGAGGCGGGCTGGACCTCGAGCGCCTGCAGAAGGACCAGAAGACGAGCTCGATCCTGAGCGCCGTCAGCCAGGCCCTGATCTACCACATGCCGCTGGAGAAGCTCCTCGGCCATGTCATGGACGTCCTCATCCAGCACCTGCCGATGGACCGCGGCGTCCTGATGCTCAAGAACGAGGAGACCCAGGCCCTCGAGCCCAAGGTCGTCCGCATCCAGAACGGGGCCTTGCGGAACCAGAGCATCTTCGTCAGCCAGACCATCGTCCGGACGGCCCTGGAACGCAACTCGGCCATCCTCATCTCCGACATCCAGGCCGACGAAGGCCTGCGCGAGCAGTTCAGCGTCATCCAGGCGCAGATCCACTCGGCCATGTGCGTGCCCCTGTGGAACAACCAAGACATCATCGGCCTCCTCTACTGCGACCGGGCCTCGCTGCTCGAGCAGTTCACCGAGGAGGACCTCCGGCTCCTGACGCTCCTGGGCAACCTGGCCGCGGTCAAGATCGAGAACGCCCGCCTCTACGAGCTGTCGCTGAAGAAGGCCCAGCTCGACCGGGAGCTGGCCCTGGCCGTCCAGATCCAGAAGAATTTCCTGCCCCAGACCGACCCGGACTTCGCGCCCTACGAGATCAGCGGCAGCGCCCGGGCCTGCCGCCAGGTCGGGGGCGACTACTTCGATTACATCGCCGTCGACAAGGACCGGCTGGCCGTGGTCATCGCCGACGTCTCGGGCGTCGGCGTCAGCGCCTCGCTGCTCATGGCCTCGCTGCGGGGCGGGCTGCACGAGCGGTTCCCCGGGGCCATCAACGTCGCCGATCTGGCGTCCCGGCTCAACGACTTCGTCTACGCCAGCTCGGACAGCGACGTGTTCATCTCGTTCTTCCTGGCCATTATCGACCGGTCCAAAGACGAGGTCCGCTACGTCAACGCCGGCCACAACCCTCCGCTCGTCGTCGGCCGCAAGGGCCCGGCCCGGGCCCACGGGACGACCGGGCTGTGCCTGGGGATGTTCCCCGAACAGGCCTATGGCGAGGAGACCCTGACGCTCGCCCCCGGCGACGTCCTCTGCCTCTACACGGACGGCATCGTCGAGAGCCGGACGGAGGCCGGCGAGGAATACGGCGAGGAGCGCCTGGCGGACAAGGTCCGCGGGCTCCGGGCCAAGCCGGCCCGGGAGATCCTCGACCGGGTCTTCGAGGACGTCTTCGCCTTCAGCGGCTGCTCCGAAGCGGGCGACGACATGACCCTCGTCGTCGTCAAGCGGAATTCGTGAGGGCCGGGGCGGGAAGAAGCGCCGTGACCGAACAAGGCCCCAAGGAGCTCCGCGTCCCGGCCGACCTCAAGGAAGTCGACCGCGTCCGGGCCTTCCTCCGGGAGGCCATCGCCGGGCTGCCCCTCGACGACGAGGCCCGGCTCAAGGTCGAGCTGGCCCTGCACGAGATCTGCGTCAACATCGCCCGCTACGCGTATCCCGAGGGCCGGGGGGGCGAGATGGCCGTCCGCATCTGGCAGGAGGGGGACTCGCTCTTCATCGAGGTCCGGGACCGGGGCATCCCCTTCAATCCCGTCCGGAAGAAGAACCCCGACCTGATGGTCAAGCTGCGTCGCGGCGTGCCCGGCGGCCTGGGCGTCTATTTCTTCAAGACGCTCATGGACGGGCTGTCCTACCGGCGGGCGGGCGGCCAGAACATCCTGACTGTCCGCAAGGCCATCTGACCCGGACCATTCACAAATCGGCTGGTGACTCGTCCAGGCTCGTCAGTAGAGGACTTTGTCCTCCCCGTTGACCTCGATCAGCCGGTCGATCTCCGCCAGGACGAGGTCCCGCCGGACAAGGATGGCGCGGACCTCCTCGTCGGTGAGTTAGTCGCCGACGGCCGCGCGGACGGCGGCGGCGTCGAGGGCCCGGACCCTGGCGACCACGGCCCGGGGCAGCTCGCTCATGAGCTTCGGCCCTTCGGGCGACTTCGCCGAATAGAGGAGGCCCCGGACGAATCGGCCCGAGGTCCGGAACGAGCGCGAGTGGTCGATCAGGATCATCCGCCAGTCGCGGGTGATCAGGATCTGGTTCATGTGCCGGTCCTCGTTGGCGATGAGGTTGTCGAGGAGCCGCTGGAGGTAGGTCGCCCGGTTCCAGCCCAGGACCTTCTGCGGGGGGATCTTGAGCCCCCGGTCCTCCTTGTCCCGCAGGGAGATGCAGTCGTCGACCCAATACTGGCAGGACCCCCGGTCATCGCGGAAGCGGCGCTCGATGGTGGGCCTGTCTCTTATACACATCTCCGAGCCCACGAGACAGCGCTGTGTATCTCGTTTTCCGTCTTCTGCTTGAAAAAGGGGGGGGGGGGGGGGGGGGGGGGGGGGGGGGGGGGGGGGGGGGGGGGGGGGGGGGGGGGGGGGGGGGGGGGGGGGGGGGGGGGGGGGGGGG
>JAUCPW010000068.1 GCA_030373045.1 Candidatus Fermentibacter sp. | reverse complement strand
CTGGGGATGGTAGTAGACCGTCCTGCCGGAGATGTCCGACGAGAGCAGGTCGTCTACGACGAGCGCGGCAGCCTGCCGGGGGCCTGCCACGTTCGCGGCGGACACGGCGCAGAGCAATGCCAGGATGGAGAACGAGAGCTTCAAGTCACTCCTCCGTTCGTGGTTGGGATCCAGATCTCGAACGACGGCCGGATCTGCCGGGCTTCAGGGCGAGCCCTTCCATCCTGCAGACCGCGAATATACTCACAGAAGAGGATAATCCCACGGGCGGCCGCCGCGTTCCCGGCAGCGGCCCGGAGCTTCATCACATCTCCATCGTGATGGTTCTCGTGTACATCTCGCCGGGCTTCAGGACATCCCCGCCCACCGGTGAGAAGCCGAGGAGGCAGAACCGCGGGTCGTCCGACGATTCCCAGAAGGTCCTGGCGTACGGCGCCTGGGTGAAGACCGCCTTCCTGAGCGATGGGTCCGCTATGACCTCGGGTGTGCAGGAGAGCCTCACGAAACCCTGGTTCTCCCCTTCCGCCAGATCGGCATAGATCTGGCAGCGGGGGTTCCTCCTGACATGGTCGACCTTCGGCGAGTCGGGGAAGGTGAGCATGAAGATCCTGCCCTCCCGGACCTGGAGTGTCATCGGCCGGAGGGCCGGACCGCTCCCCGAACAGGTCGCGAGCACGACCGTCTTCCGGGATGCAAGCAGATCGAGGGCTTCCGAAAGGGTGACCGTACCGCTCATCGCAGCCTCCTTGCATTGCGGCATGAATCCTTCACGAGGAGGAACATAAGTGTTCCGCAGAGGAAGGCATCTTTTCATTATAGCAAGCAATATTGACGAAATAGAAAGGCAGACTATGATTATGGCAACCCCGAATGCAAGGGGTGCAGTCGAAGGAGATGTCGTGATGGACGAGGAGAAGAGGGAGATACTCAGGATGCTCTCGGAGGGCACGATAGACGTCGAAGCTGCGGAACGCCTGATGACCGCTCTCGACAGCGGCCGTTCGAAGTGCGGAACCGGCGCGTGCGGTAGGCAGGGCCCGGGCAGGCCGGCAGGCTACTCGATGATCGCGGAGACCATGAACACGATCCGCGAGACGGTGGCGGGCATCGGCCCGGCGGTGCGTTCGGCGCTCGAGTCCGGGGATGAGTGCGGATTCGACGACTACGATGACCTCCGGAACAGGGGCGACGAGATCCCGGTCTCCGGAGGCGGATTCGGAGTCGAGCCGGGCACCCTGGTCAGGGTCGTCCACACCGGCAGGAAGGCTCCCGGGAACCTGACGGTAACGTGCAGCGAGGGCGCCTCCGCCACCATCGGACAGGACTCGGCCGTCAGGGTCTACCGCCGGGACGACGAGACGACAGTCGTCTGGTCGGGCGGCGACCTGCTGCTGGGCCTCCCCTCCGGCACGGGCAAGCTGAAGGCCCGCTCCCGGGGAGGCGACATGTCCGTGAGCTCGCTCGCGTTCCCCGTGTCCCTGCGGACGATGGGCGGCAACCTCACACTGACCGGCATGAAGGCCCCCTTCAAGGCCCGGACCATGGGCGGTTCGATCCGGCTGTCCGTGGTCGGGAAGCCCACCGGGAGCTCCATGGCGAAGACCATGGGCGGAAACATCGAGATCGAACTGGACCCGGAAGCCAGGGAGTCGCTCGGCCTTCTGCTCGAGACGATGGGCGGGACCATCTCGGGAGATGCCGCCTGCAGGTCGTTCGGCAGCCCCGGGAGGGCCAGGTTCGAATCCGGCCTGGACAGGGAGCACCGGCTCACCGCCACCACCATGGGCGGGAACATCCACGCTGCCGGAGGGGACGATGCCTGATCGGAGCTTGCCATCCCGCTGTCCGTCCTGCTCGGGAGTTCTGGTGGTCACGAAACTGGTCTGCCCGGACTGCGGTTCGGAAGTGGCCGGAGAGTTCGACCCCTGCCCGGCATGCAGGCTGGATGGCGACAGGCGGATCGTCTTCGATGCCTTCCTCGACGCCAGGGGCAACCTGAGGGAGGTGCAGAGGGAGCTCGGGGTGTCCTACCCGACAGCGAGGCTGCGGGTGGAGGAGATGTTCAGGGAGCTCGGGGCCCGTCGGTCCGGCCCCTCTGGAAAGCACGGCGCGATGAGCGTTCTCGGTCGCCTAAGAGCGGGGGAGATCGACCTCGACGAGGCCGAACGGCTCCTGGGCGGCGGCGGCTGAGCTATCGCCATGGAGGGGCGCGCATTGCCTCTTGACGCACGCGCGGGAACAGACGAGAATTTATCCGAGCGGGGCGGGTGCCTCGCTCATAGCGTGGTTCCGGGGCAATCCCCGGTCGGGTTCACGGTTCGGAAAGAGAGCCTGGTCCTATTATCCTCCGTGTCTTTGCGAGACCTGCAGCCAGCAGCCCGCCTCACACCGCAGCGCCGGTTTCCAGTCAAGACCTTTCGGGGATGGATGGTCCCGCACCTTGTGCGGAGCCATCCGGGCCGCTCGTACCGAGCATCTTCCGGTAGGCCGGAAGTGTTGAACCTTTGCCACGTAGCGTCACTGCAGGGGTTCGACCCCGGAAAGGAAGGTGCTCATGGGAAACAAACTGTTTATCGGCGGTCTCGCCTGGGCGACCACTGACCTCACCCTCCGCGACGCATTCGCCCCTCACGGCCAGGTCCGCGAGGCGCGGGTGGTGCTCGACAAGGAGACGGGCCGTTCCCGCGGGTTCGGCTTCGTCACCTTCGCGACGGAGGAGGAGGCCGCCAAGGCTAAGGACGCCATGAATGGCGCCATGATCGACGGAAGGCCCGTACGGGTCGACTTCTCCCAGGAGAAGGACAGGGGCGACAGAGGCCCCATGCGCAGGCCCATCCGCAACGACTGACCGCCGGTAGACGAGAGGGGGCCTGTCTCTTATACACATCTCCGAGCCCACGAGACAGCG